>JASIBJ010000809.1 GCA_030045215.1 Streptosporangiaceae bacterium
CGGTATCCACGTCGCCCATCGCCTGGAGCAGGCTCGCGAACAGCTCGGGTGAGATCGCTTCCGGCGCGGGATCGGTGAGGTCCACGTACACGCATCCATCCCGGACCGACACCGGGTACGTCCGGATGTTCTCCCCGCCGAACACGCACGTGCCGTCGGTCAGCCGGAACTTCCAGTTGTGCCATGCGCAGGTCAGCACGTCCCCCCGGATATCGCCGTCCTTCAGCGCATACCCCTGATGGGGGCAGCGGTTGTCGGCCGCATACACGCCCGCGGGAGTGCGGAACAACGCGATGCGCTTGTCGCCATGACGCCAGAGCCTGCCCTGCCCGTCCGGGATGTCAGCCACGGAGAGCGCGCGCACGAAATCCGTCATGTGGTGAAGGTAACGCGCCGCGCCTCGCTCGCATATCGGCCGTTCGGCCTAGGTCCCGGCCCTCTGCCCTGCCTGTGGACAGGCAGGGCGCGCGACCGTGCCGCCGAGGGCGGCTGCGTGGCAGGCTAGAGCGGTGACTCAGTTCAGCCTGATCGGCGACGTCAGCTCGGACAACCCCGGCGCGGTGCGCCCCGTCATCACCGACGTGATCAAGGACGCGACCGTCACCCAGACACCCGGCGGGTGGCACGTCGCCGGCACACTTGAGGGTGCCGACGCTCGCGAGGTAAACCGGCGGCTGCTCTCGGCCCTGCGGCGGGCGGAACGGCGAACTCGCCTGCGGGCCGAATGGACCGGCGGCGGCGTCGTCCACCGGTTCTTCGACTACGTCCCGAAGAGCACACGGCCGGCAGCCGGCAGTTAGCCTGCTGCCGACGAAAGGAGAGCACATGGCCGAGATTCCCGCGTCCCATCGCGACTTGCTCGACGGCCAGTACGCCACCCTCGCCACCGTCGGGCCGGACGGCCGCCCGCAGTTGTCGGAGGTCTGGTTTCTCAGCGACGGCGACACGGTGAGCCTGTCGCTGAACGACTCGCGGCAGAAGACCAAGAACCTGAAGGCGAACCCGGCGGCGAACTTGTTTCTGCTGGACCTGGCCGCGCCGTATCGCTACCTGGAGATCCGCGGCGACGCGGTGGTCACGCCCGATGACGACTACTCCTTCGCCGACCGGGTGGGCGCCAAGTACGGCGCCGACCTGCGGACCAGGGACCGCCCGGGGCAGGCTCGCGTCAGGGTGACGATCACGCCGGTCCGGGTGAACGCGATCGACCTGCGGGGCTGACCCACGCGGCTGGCCGGGATCCTGCGGCGAGGCACGTCCTGGCGCTTACCGTGAGCCGCAGGTGAGCGATCCTCCACTTCACACCCTTCAGTGCCGCCAGCCATTCCGGACGTTACCCCGCTGCTGGGGATTGCAGAATTCTTGATCTGCCTCGCTCATTTCGCGTGCTCGGGGCACGCGCGGCGCCACGACGGCGGGGACTAACTCCCTGGCGTGCCTGTTAGCGGTGCCTGGCGTCAAGGAAACCGTCAAGGTCAGCGCAAAGCCAGTGCCGAGGATGGGCACAAGGCCCGGCGCCAGCGTGCCCATCACCTTCGGAGGGCGGGTCGATGAGGGAAGCCCAACTCGTCTCGAGTGTCCGCCAGGACCAGCTGGCCCTGGCGCACCGTGTCGTTCGGCCAGCTGAAAGCACGGCATTGACGCGGACGAGGGCAAGGGCTCCCGTGGTCTTCTGGCGGCTCGCGGCCGCACTGACAGCCAGCAGGCTCGGGCTGTTCGTGGTGCCGTTCCTGGCCTACTACTTGGCGCGGGACCGGCACCTCGGCGCGGCCCCGGTTGCGCTGGTCATGATGGCCTTCGGCGGCGGATGGACGCTCGGGCAGCCGGCGGGCGGGTACCTCGCCGACCGGCTCGGCCGGCGCTTCATGATCGTCGCGGGCAACGTTGCGGCAGCAGCCGCGTACTTAGGGCTGGGCTTCGCGCGCTCGCTGCCGGCGATGGCCGCCCTGGCGCTGGCCGTGGGGGCGACGTTCGACGCCTGGCGGCCGGGGGCGATGGCGATCCTGGCCGAGGCGGCGGGCACCGATGACCGCCAGCGGCAGAAGAACATGTCGATGCTCTACCTCGTGATGAACGCGCCGGAGGTGGCCGGCACTCTGTCGGCCGGCGTGCTCGCGGTCACCGTGGGATGGATCTGGCTGTTTGTCGGCAACGCGATCGCCTGCGCTGTATTCGCCGCCGCGGCAGGCGCGCTGCTGGCGCCGTCGCGTCCGGCTGCCCGCGGACGACGCGACTCCCGGTCAGCGCTGAGAGATCCTCTGCTGCTGGCGTTTACCGCGCTGACGCTCCTGTGCCTGACGGTGTACCAGCAAAGCACCTACGCGCTGCCACTGCGGTTCGCGGGCGACGGCATCGGCCCGCTGGGCTTCGCGATCATCGCCGCGATCAATCCGCTGACGGTGACCATCCTGGCTCGCCCGGCTCAGCACTGGACCGACCGCATCCCCCCGGTCCGCTGCTTCGCGCTCGGCCTGGCGCTGATCGGCGTGGGCATCGCGCTCACCGGCGCGGGACGCGGCCTGACCTGGTATGCGTCGGTCAGCGTCGTCTGGATCCTGGGCGAGATCGCCATGATGGGCTCGGGGCCGGCCCTGATCACCAGGCTGGCGCCGAGCGGCCGTGAGGCGAGCTACACCGGCGTCTGGATGTCGACTTTCGGGCTGTCGGCTGTCACCGCGGCGGCCGCCGGCGCCGCCCTGATCCATATCGGCGGCCTGCGCCTGCTGTGGATCAGCTGCGCCCTCGCCGGGCTCGCTGCCGCGGCCGGATGCCTGCTGCTCGCCCAGCCGACCGCTAAGCGGCGGGCGGTCCCGTCCGCTGTCACCACGTCCGTTCCGGTGCCCAGGCCGGCCGTGGTCGCGTACCCGGCCGAGCCCGAGCCTGCCCACGCGGCCACCGGAGGCGGCTGGTGCACGGACAGGACCAGTGATTACTGGTGACTAGTGAGCAAAGGAGGTGCGAGATGAAGAAGTCGCGTTCCATTCGCAGTATTCGCAGCATCCGCTAGACGGCGACGAGCAGCCGGGCCGGGGCAAGCGTCGCTCGCCCCGGCCTCGGCCAGCCCCAACGCCCAGCGAACCGGGCGGGCTGACCGGCGTCATGCCACCGGCCTGACCTGGCTGAAGGCTCTGCCCGGGGATGGCTCCCCTTGTGATCTGCGGGGAGGAGTGCCAGCGTTTTCGCCTGATAGGCGGTGCGATGGCGACGGCTGGCTGCTGGAGGAGACGCGATGGTGACGGCACGGAGGTGGGCTTTGCCGCTCGTGGCGGCGGCGGCTCTGCTGGTGGCAGGCGCCGCCCCGGCCGGGGCACTGGGCAGCGTCGGCGCCGGGCATCCCGGCGCGACGGCGGCGCTGAGCAATCACCTGATCTCGGGTACCGAGACCTCGGTCTCGTGCATGACACTGGCGCGATGCGTGGCGGTCGGGGCGGGACCGCGCGGCGGGCAGGTGGTGTCGCTGTATAACGGGCGGCAGGTGGGAGTGACGGTGCTGCGCTACCGGTCCGCGCTCACGTCGGTGAGCTGCCCGAGCAAGGCCGGGTGCTGGGCGATCGGGCCGACCGGCGCGGGGATCACGGGCGTGATTCTGGTGAAGGTCGGTCCAACCGGCAACGTGGTCACGACAAGAAGAGTGGCGCTGCCGAGCGGGGACGAGCTGACCCAGATCGGGTGCCGCAGCATGACCGCATGCCAGATTCTCGGCCATAACAACGATGAGGAGAACCTGTTGCTCTTCTTCACGCCGTGGAACGGGAAGAGGTGGCGGCTGGATTCCTTCGGCATTGGTGACACGGGATCGACTGTCGCGGGCTTCTCGTGCTGGCAGACCACGTGCGTCGTGATCGGCTGGAACCAGTTCAACAGCGTCAACGGGGAGACGTATGCGTGGACGTTCCATGACGGCGTCGCCGGCGCGATCAATTACAAGGGCCCGGAATCAACAACTCTGACGGCAGGCCACCAGACGAGCTTCAGTGCCGTGTCGTGCGTCAGCGCCAAGACCTGCTACGCGGTCGGGATCAGCTTCCTCGCCGGGATCGCGGTCACCATCAGCGATGGCGTGCCGTCGGCGACCAACGAGCCCATGCCCTTTGTCCCGAGGGCGCTCGCGTGCGTGCGGACCACCTGCTGGGCGTCCCGCGAGAACCAGATCGTGAGGCTCACAGACGGGGTGGTGTCCGGCACGCCGCTGACGGACACTGCGACCGTCAAATTCGATGGCATCACCGCCCACGGCAGCGGCTTCATCGCGATTGGCGAGGCGACAAGGCCTGGCGAAACCGACCTCCTGTTCGGGTAGCCGGCCCTCGGCCAGACCCCCTGCCGGCCGGGGCCGATGCCACCTACCCGGACCAGGCCGCCTCGGCCACCGCCAGCGCCTCGGTGCGGTCGGCGGGCAGCACGAAGCCGGCCGTGATCGTCTCGTCGAGCGCAGCCTCGAACCGGCCGAGGTAGTCGGGTAGCCCACCGGGGTAGAGCGTGGCGCGCAGGTCCGGGTCCAGCGGCCGGGTCACGCCGAACAGGAAGGCGAACAGGTTGGCGCCGTTCTGACCTACCCCGGACAGCACGGCGGCGGGGACATCCGTCCACGGCGTTCGGATCCCGCCGGTCGCTATCCCGGCCCCGTCCCGGCAGAAGTCAGTGCCACCGGGGGCGAGGTCGAGCCTGGGCGCAGCCGGGGGAGCGCTGCCGCCGCCGGCCCAGGCATCGAGATGCTCCAGGGCCGCGCAGGCGACGTAGTGGTGTTGCATTCCGCTGTTGACCGGGATCTCGGTGGTGGCGATGACGATCTGCGTCCGCGGCCGGATCAGCGCGGCCAGCCTGGCGGGCGGGAGCGCGCCATCGTCCTGGCCACTCGCGATCAGCAGGTAGGTGTCGCCGTGCGCTGCCCCGGCGATCTCCCAGTTCCTCAGCAGTACGGCGTCCTGCTGGACTATCTGGCCCGAGCCAAGGAGAGCGACGTCGGTCTCGGTCTGCAGCACGAGCACCGGGACCCGCAGGTCGGGCCGGATCGCCTCGGCGGCCGCGGTGGCACTGCCGGGCCGCGACGCCGTGAACCCGTGTTCCAGCGACGCTCCGCTGCCGGGCCTTCCGTGCACGGCGTAGCCGTCGTAGACCGGGGCCAGCGCGTCGACCGCGTTGATGTAGGTGACCAGGAAGGCGGCCGACTGCGAATGCCCGGCCGCGATCAGCCGGCCGCCGGCCGCAGCATGGGAGCCGAGCACGGCGGGCGAGCCGCGCACGGCCCGCGCGGCCTGGCTGAACATGTCGAATGACCAGGCATCGCCCGGATGGGACAGCACGCCGTAGCGGTCGGGGAACGTGGCCTTGAGGTGCATGCCGTTGTCCACCAGGCCGCCGCCTTCGAGGCCCGCGCGCTGCGCCGACACGCCCACCCAGGCGTGCCGGCGGCGGATCAGGTGAGTGTGGGTCATCATCCAGATCGGGGGCGCGTCCAGGCCGCCGGAGACGTTCAGCCATTCCACGATGACCGTGCCGCTGAACTCGGTCGCGTTGGCTGGCCGCCGGACCAGGATGCGCGTGGCGTACGGGGCGGCGTCGGCCGGCTCCGCCGACCACCGGCCGTCCGCGGTGCGGTCTCCCCGCAGCCGGTAGGACGTCGCCTCACCCGACAGCACGAACTCGTCCTCGACGTAGCCAAGCGCGGCCAGGTCGTAGGCGCCGGCCGGGGTCGGCACCGGCCCGGCCAGGGGCCGGAGTTCGGCGGCGGCGCTCATGAAGCAGCGCGCTCGAGAATGTGCACCGAGCAGGCGCTGGCCAGCCCGATGACGTGGGTCATGCCGACCCTGGCGCCCTCGATCTGTCGATCGCCCGCCTCGCCGCGCAAGTGAGTGCTTACCTCGTAGATGTTGGCGATACCGGTCGCGCCGAGTGGGTGACCCTTGGACAGCAGGCCGCCGGAGACGTTC
>JASIBJ010000810.1 GCA_030045215.1 Streptosporangiaceae bacterium
TGGGATGCGAATGCTTCCTTGAGCCTTCGCACGACGGGCGCCTCGATCGTCGATGACGCCGACCTGACGAACTCGCCCATTTCCTGGAGCTTGGCCATGACGGCCTTGCTCTCGACCCCGAACTCCTTCGCGAGTTCGTACACCCGAACCTTCGCCACTGCGCTCCCTCTACCTGGCCCGGATGCCCGGACCCTCGCACCGACCGGGGCAGCGCGTGCTCCGGACGGCGTCAGCTTGTGCTGTTCATCGCCGCATACTCATCGGGCGCTCATCGCAATCTCAGCCTTCTTCCCTCTCGGCGCTTCCTGTCGTCCGCGCCGCGTGCCGCTAGCCCGATCGGAGCTAGCGCTGTAGTGCTAGCTCCGCAGTAGCCTGCAGCGCTAGCCGCGCAGTGCTAGCCAACAATGCCATCCAGGTATTCCGCAAGCTTGCCGTCCGGCAATGCCGCCGACAGGCGAAGAGCCCGCGGAAACGCCCGTCGGCGCTGGGCTCGCCCCAAGCATTCCAGGCTTGGATGCAGATACGCACCCCGGCCAGGCAGCCGCGCGGCAACATCAGGAAGGATCTCGTCTCCTGTTGCCACCACGCGGATGAGCTCGGATCTGGCCGCGCGGACTCCGCACCCTACGCACGTCCGGATCGGTGTCACCGGTCGGGAAGCCAACGGGGTCCGCCCTGCCTTCGCGTTATCCAGCTTACAGGGCTTGCGCGTCCCCGGCACCCGGGCTGTCGCGCGGTTCATGCCCCGTTGGCGCATCCGCACTGTGCGCTGCACTCCCCTGATCGTCCGGTCCAGCCGAGGCGGCCGCCGGGCCAGCGTCGGCCGTGTCGGCCCTGATGTCGATTCGCCATCCGGTCAGGCGGGCAGCAAGACGGACATTCTGCCCCTCCTTGCCGATGGCCAGGGACAGCTGATAGTCCGGCACGATGACCTGGGCTACCCGGCCAGGAAGGTCGAGCACGTTCACCCTGGAGACTCTGGCTGGCGAGAGCGCGTGCGCGACAAACTCGGCCGGGTCGGCCGAGTAGTCCACTATGTCGATCTTCTCCCCGTGCAGCTCGGTCATCACGTTGCGCACCCTTGAGCCCATCGGCCCGATGCAGGCGCCCTTGGCGTTGACGCCCTGCTGGTGTGAGATCACCGCGATCTTGCTGCGGTGGCCCGCCTCGCGTGCGATCGCGGCGATCTCGACCGCGCCCGACGCGATCTCGGGCACCTCCATGGCGAACAGCTTCTTGACCAGGTTGGGGTGGGTCCGCGAGAGCGTGACTGACGGGCCGCGATATCCCTTGTGCACGCGCAGGACATAGCACCGCAGGCGCTCGCCGTGCACGTAGCGCTCGCCAGGAACCTGCTCGGTCGGCGGCAGGATTGCCTCCAGTTTGCCGAGGTCAACCAGTACGGCGCGCGGGTCCTTGCCCTGCTGGATCACGCCGGCCACGACGTCACCCTCTCGCCCGGCGTACTCGCCGAAGGTCAGCTCGTCCTCGGCGTCCCGCAGCCGCTGCAGTATCACCTGCCGCGCGGTAGTGGCGGCGATCCGCCCGAACCCGGCCGGGGTGTCGTCGTACTCCCTGGCCTGCTGGCCTTCCTCGGCCGGCTCAATCGCCCAGACCGTCACGTGGCCGCTGCTGCGGTTCACCTCTACCCTGGCGTTCGGCGCCGCGCCCTCGGTCTTGTGGTAAGCGACGAGCAGCGCATCCTCGATCGCCTTGATCGCCAATTCAAGGGATATGTCCTTCTCGGCCTCCAGGCTCCGCAGGACGCCCAGGTCAATGTCCACCTAGTGTTCCTCCGCCCTGGTCCTCGTCGGAGGGCTCCTCGTCCTCGCCCGGCTCCAGGAGTCCGAACTCGACCTGCACGCGGCCAGGGCCAAGCTCGGCGTAGGCGTACTCGCGGAGTTCTCCATCGCAGTCCAGCGTCACGCCGCTGTCGCTCAAGCCTGCGATCCGACCTTGCACGGAAGCCGCCTCGTTCCCGCTATGAGCAGCAGCTTCCCCCGTCAGCGGCGCGATGACGAGCCGTCCGATTGCGCGGCGCCAGTGCCGCGGCTGCGTCAGCGGCCGGTCCACGCCCGGCGAGGAGACCTCGAGGGTGTACGGCAAATCGCCCATTTCGGTGGCGCCATCGAGACGGGCCGACATTTCCCGGCTGGCCAGCGCGATGGTGTCCAGGCTCACGCCGCCGTCGGCATCGACGATCACGCGCAGCAGCCGGCGGCGGCCGGCTCCGGTGACGCGGACGCTCTCCAGGTCCATGCCCATGGCGTGGGCAACCGGCTCAAGCAGACGGACCAGCCGGTCGGCATTGGGCAGGCCAGCCCCGGTGACCGCAGTCTCTCGGCGCCGGTCGGACGCCCCCGTTACCGCCCGGTCCGCCTTCGCCCCGCTCGCCCGGTCGTCCCTGGCTCTGCTCGGCGTGGCGCGCGCACCCGACCCCCTGGCGCCGGGGCGAGCATCACCGCGCGAACCGTGACGGGAGCCACCGTGCATGACGACCTCCTCGCCGGCGAGCTGTGCTGTTGTATACCAGGCGTGATCTAGCCTAGCCGGGATGTGGCGATGCAAGCCGACGCCTGGCCGGCCTGGGTGCGCTGCGCGTGCCCGTGGCCCGCTCGTGCCATGCTGAGATGCTGCAGGCCCGGTGACCAGGCACGCTGTGCCCGGCAACCACGGTGCTGATAAGCACGGTGCTGCTGATAAGGACGGCACTGCCGACAAGCACGGTGCTGGTGATAAGCACGGTGCTCGCAAGCACAGTCGCGAAGAATGATGAGCGAGAGGAGGCAGCCGCTTGGCCGTCGGCCCTACTAGGCGCGCGGTGCTCGCCGCCTCCGCGGCCGCGGTGCCGCTGCTGGTGAGCGCGTGCCGCGGCGTCCAGGTGCTGGGCACGCCCCCGCCGGTGCCACGCGATGTCCGGCTGCTGCACTCCGCCATCACGGCCGAACGGCTCATGGTCTCCCGGTACCGGGCCGCGGTCGCGCAGGCCGGCTCGGCGGGACACCAGACCGTGACGGCGCTGACCGGGATCCTGGCCGAGCACGAACAGCACCTAGCCCAGCTGAGCGCGACCCTCGTCGTGCCGGCCGGGACTGCCTCGCGGCTGCCGGCTGCCGCGGCAACCAGTACGCCGCTGCCGGCCGGGCTGGCGGCCGGGCTGCTCGCGCTGGAGAGCGCCGAGCAGGATGCGTCGAATACGCTCGCGGGCCAGTTGCTCGGGGTGCCGCCAGCCCTGGCGCAGCTCATGGCGAGCATCTCCGCGTCCGAGGCCACGCACGTGACCGTGCTCCGCTCGCTCGGGCGGGTCCCGTGACCGGCGCCGCCAGGGCGGTTGGCCCTCAGGCAATCGCGAAGCTGCAGGCCGCCCTCGCGGCGGAGCAGGCCGCGTGCTACGGGTACGGTGTCGTGGGCGCGTACCTGTCCGGGGCCGACGCGGCCAGGGCCACTTCCGACTGGGTCGCGCACGAACTGGCCAGGGACAGCCTGGCCGCGACCATTTCCGCGGCCGGCGCGGACCCGGTACCGGCCGCGGTCGCGTACCGGCTGCCGATCCAGGTCCACTCCGCCGAGCAGGCTACGGCGCTGGCCGCGATCCTGGAGGATCGGGTCGCGCAGGCATATATCGGACTGGTCGGCCTCACCGACCTGACCTTGCGGGCACTGGGTGCCCGCTTGCTTCGTGACGCGGCACTGCGGGCCACGATCTGGAGCCACGCGACAGCCGCCTTCCCTGGGCTCAGCAGCAGCCTGGGTGCGCCAGGAACGACGCCGGCCATCAGCGAGCCTGGCTGACCGAATCCTGCCCGCGAAGATCGACGAGCCGTCCGCGGCCGGGAGCGGTCGTCCGCCGCAGGCTGACGGGGGTGGCAGGCGTTCAGGCGCCTGCCGACAGGACGTGCTCGATCATGGTGGCGGCGCCCTCGAGGTCCTCGCCCGCAGCGATGCGCTCGGCCCAGGACCACCAGAACCACCACAGCCCGTCCTGCCCGCGCCCGGCATAGACATCCTCGGCCAGGGCAGCCGCCGACGGGTTCACCACGTGCAAGCTCGGAACGCGGCCCGGAGGCGTCATCAGCCTCGTCCGCAAGCCGTGGTCTGCCAGCACCTCAGCGAGTCCCTCAAGCCTGGCCAGACTGGTGCGCCACGTCGCAGCGCCGCTGGCCTGCTGAGCCTCCATTGTCATGTTGTCACCTCTGGTAGCTGATACACAGCATAGAGTAATGACATTCTCTTAAGATGGCGCCAGTTTGGCCCAGAAGTGCAACATGCATGGCGACGTTGGCAGGCTGCTCTTTACATGGATCCCATCCCGGTACTGGACGCAGAGGCAGCCGCCCGCCAGACTAAACGCACCGCCAGGAGAGGGGCGGAGGTGAAACGTTGCCAAGCGCGCAGAGCCCGACAGTCCGGCGGCGCCGCCTTGCGCTGGAACTCAGGCGTCTTCGCGAGTCCGCCAAGCTGACGTGCGAGGAAGTAGCCGAGCGCCTTGAGTGCTCAGCGTCCAAGATCAGCAGGGTGGAAACCGGCAGGGTCTCGGTGTCACCCCGCGACGTCCGGGACATGCTGGAGATCTACGGGACACCGCCCGAGCAGCGGGACAGCCTAGTCCAGCTGGCCAGGGATTCCCGTCAGAAGGGCTGGTGGCACGCGTACGGGGACACCGTGCAGCCGCATTTCGCGACCTACCTCGGGCTGGAGAGCGCCGCGTCGGAAATCAGGATCTACGAGGTCAACCTGATTCCCGGCCTGCTGCAGACCGAGGACTACGCCCGCGCCGTGATCACCGCCGGCATGGTCAACAGCCCGCGGGCCGACATCGAGCGGCACGTCGCGCTGCGGATGGAACGGCAGCGGCTGGCCCGGTCAAGTCCGCCCAAGGTGTGGGCGGTGCTGGACGAAGCCGCGCTGCGCCGCCATGTCGGCGGGCCTGAGGTCATGCGCGAGCAACTGGAGTACTTGCAGGAGCTCGCCAGCCTGCGGAACGTGAACCTGCAGATCATCCCGTTCGGCGGCGGCGCACACCCGGCCATGGGCCGGCCGTTCGTGATCCTCGTCTTCGGGGAGACGATCGACCCCGACGTGGTTTACCTGGAGGACCTGACGAGCGCACTGTGGGTGGAGAACGTCGACGAGGTCGATCGCTACAACGTCTTCTTCAACCACCTGCGCGCAAGCGCCCTGTCGTTTGAGGAGTCCGGCGCGCTGATTACCGCCGCGCTCAAGGAGATGTAGTCCGGCCGCCTCTACCGCAGGGCCTCGGGCAGCGGCCCGGTGTGCAACACGGTCAGCCGGGAGACCGCCCGGGTCAGGGCAACATACAGCCGCTGCAGGCCGCGGCTCTCCGCGGCGGCTATCTGCCCGGGCTCCACGACGATGACGTGGTCGAACTCCAGTCCCTTGGCCATCGTTACCGGCACGAGCGTGACCTGCCCGCCCGCCGCCGCGCCTTCAATCACCGCGTGCGGGAGGCCGGCGCAGGCCAGGGTGTTCGCCAGGGACTGGATCTGGCCGTCGGCGGCCACCACCGCCGCAGAGCCCGGGCGCTCGAGCGCGTCCGCGCAGGCCTGCGTGACCGCGTCGGTCAGCTCGTCCGGCTCAAGCTGCCAGACGAGTAGCGCGCCCGGATCCTGCCGGACCGAGCTCGCTGGGGTCAGGTTCGGCGCGATGTGCGGCAGCAGCCTGCTCGCGAAATCGAGTATCTGCTGGGGCACGCGGTATCCGGTGTCGAGCACGCGCAGGTCAGCCTCGGGCTTGCCCAGGTGAGCGAGCATCTGGGGCCAGCTCGTTGCGGCCCAGGCCGTCGTGCCCTGGGCGATGTCGCCGAGCACCGTCGCCGAGCCGGTCGCGCACCGGCGCCCGATGGCCCGGCATTGCATCGGCGACAGGTCTTGCGCCTCGTCGACGACGATGTGCGCCAGGCTCGGTGTCCGCTCGATCAGGTCGGCCGCCTCGTCGATGAGCACGGCGTCGGCGGCGCTCCAGCGGGCCGACCCGGGCCCGCGCGGTCGGGCCTGCCACAGCACGGCCCCCAGCTCGGCCTGGTCGAGAAGCCCGTCGGCCGCGCGCTCTAGCACGGCGGCGTCCGAGAGCAGCCGGAAGACCAGCCGGACCGGGTCGGCCTTGGGCCAGGCCTGGTCGACTGCCGCCTGCACCACCCTGGTGCGGCGCACGGCCTCGTGCGTGCGGTCGTCGCACGTCTCCCCGGCCGCCTCCATCCTGGTCAGGATCACGTGCGCGATCCGGTGCCCGAGCATGTGCCTGCCGGTGCCGTAGCGAACGCCGCGGTGCCGCAGCTCCTCGACGAGCCCGGTGATCTCGTCGGCGGATACGCGCCATCGGCGCGAGCCGCGGACCAGCATGATCGGTTCGCTGGGCCGGGCGACCTGCTCCCACAGCGCCCGGCGAAGCACCTCGGCCATCCGGGCGTCGCCCTTGACCCTGGCCGCCTCGTCGGAGTCGGCGCCGCGGACCTGGACGGTGGCCAGCAGCTCCGCCACCGACAGCTGGGTGACGTCCATCTCGCCGAGCGCGGGCAGCACGTTCTTGATATAGGCGAGGAACGTGGCGCTCGGGCCGACGACCAGGACGCCGCCTCGGCTCAGCCGTGACGCGTGGGCATACAGCAGATAGGCCACCCGGTGCAGGCCGACCGCTGTCTTCCCTGTTCCTGGTGCGCCTTGCACGCAGAGGGTTCGCTCGACGTCGGCCCGGACGATGTCGTCCTGCTCAGGCTGGATGGTCGCGACAATGTCCCGCATCGGACCAGAGCGCGGCCGCTCGATCTCCTCGATCAGGATGCGGCTCGCCGGTGCCGGGCTGGGGGCTCCCGCGCCGGGCAAGCCGAAGTCTTCGTCCTCGAAGGCGGTCAGTTCGCCGCCCGCGAAGCCGAACCGCCGCCGCCGCGCCAGGCCCATCGGGTCCTGCTGGCTCGCGCGGTAGAACGGCCGGGACACCGGTGCCCGCCAGTCGACCACCACGGGCGTGCCGTGCGGGTCATGCACGTGCCGCCGGCCGACGTGGAAGTGCTCACCGACCCGGTAGTCGAGCCGCCCGAAGAACAGCGGGGTGTCGGGCAAGTCGCGCAGCGCCTCGGCCCGCCAGTACAGGTCCGCCTTGAGGTATTCCTGCGACACGCGGTCCCCGCCCATGGCCTTGAGCGAGAGCACGCCCGAGCGCATCCGGGCCAGAAAGTCGCGGGACTGGCGCAGGTGCTCGCGTTCGGCGGCGAGCACGTCGGCGCCCGGGTCGGTCTCGGGCAGGGAACTAGCCGCGGGCAGCGAGCTTTCCGATGGCATGCCTCATCTCCTCGGCGGTAGCGGATGGTGACGCAAACGCGGGATGGCTGGCACAAGGGCATAGGAGCGTAGCAGGCGGTCGTGCCCGCGGCATCTGAATTAAGCCCGTCGCCGGGCTGCTACCAGACCCAG
>JASIBJ010000085.1 GCA_030045215.1 Streptosporangiaceae bacterium
TCGAAGGCGTCTGAGGAAATGCCCAGCTCTTCGGCCAGCCGCAGCACGTGGTAGATGAGGTATTCATCATGGGTGGCAACCCCGACGTGCACGCCCGCCTTCAGATACTGCCGGACCACGTCAAGGTAGCTGGACCTGATGACCTCGGGCCGGCCGTACGCGCACGCCCGCCCCTCCTTGTACGCGCCCTTGACCACCCGTGCCGGGATGCGGTCAGCGATGAGCGAACGGACGTCACTCGCCGTGCGGTAAAGCTCCGCCTGCACGACCGCCTCGACATTGGGCATCGTCCGGCGTGCCGCTCGAACCGTGTCCAGCGTGCGATCGACGTAGCAGGCCTGCTCCATGTCAACCTCGACGACGCAGCCGACTTCAGCCGCAGCTTCGGCGATGGAAACGAGGTGGGTGCCCGCAAGCTGCGGATCGAACGCGAGCCCTAGCCCCGTCAGCTTCACGCCGAGGCGCACGTCCAGGCCGGTGCCGGCCACGGCATCGGTCACGGCAAGCAGCTCGCGCACGTGCTGGTCCGCGTACTGCGGCGTTTGAGCGGCCTCACCGACGACGGCCAGCGTCACGGGCATTCCGTGAGCGGCGAGCGAACGAGCCACATCCATCGCCTCGGAGGCCGTCGCACCGCCCAGGTAACGGCGCGCGGCGCGGCGAATCACCGATTCCGGCAACACGTCGAGAACGCCGCTCATGGCCCGGCCGGTCGCGCTCATCGCGGCTTGCCTTTACCGGCAGGTACCTCGCCACTGGTCGCGGGTCGCGCGTCCCGGCAGGTGGCCAGCATCCGGAGCAAGGCCTGTCACCTCCCTCGCAGCCGTACTTGACACTTATCACAGGGCGGGGCCACGGGCAGCCTCTCGCCCTATCCATTCGCCACAAAGGGAATGTATTCGCCAGCGCGGTCTCAGCACTGAATCCGTTGCCGACGATGCCGACTTGCCAGGTGCAGTCGGGCATATTTCCGCAATCGTGCAGATCAGTCAGACTGATCGCCTTGGGTAATCCGTAGCCCACGGGCCAGCCCGTCCGGCGCCACGGCCAGTCGGGGGGCGGCAAACAGCCCTAGCTCCACCCGCTTGCCAGGTGGATTGCGGCCGGTGGCCTGGGTAGAGGACCCGTATGACGAACCTCGCGCCATCGCCCAGCTCGATCCGCCGCGCATATCACGAGGAGCTCGGCCCCGGACAGCGGTCCGCCCTGCTGTCGTGGCTGGCCTTCAGCGCCACTTTTGCCGGGTTGCGGGCGCTCACCTACAGCATCCGGGCCGGCAAAGGTCCCTTCCGGAACATCAGTGTCGGCGGCGAGCACCTGCATCACTACATGTGGGGCATCGGCCTGCTGTCTGGTGTCGGCGCCGTAGCCGTCCGCGGGGAGGAGCAGCACCGCCGTCACCCGGCAGTGGCCGTGAGCTACGGCTCCGGGCTGGCACTTATCGTCGATGAGTTCGCCCTGCTACTTGACCTGAGGGACGTCTACTGGGCCAAGCAGGGCAGGATCTCCATCGACGTAGGAGTCGGCGCCATCGCCGCAGCCGGGTCTTATTTCGCTGCCCTGCCGGTGCTGCGCAGGCTGCAACGAGAGCGCAAGCAGGGGACGGTCGCGCCCGAGACGTCCGCACCCGACACCCCGGCTGAGGCCAGGACCGGTCAGAGCAGGCCTGAACACGCTGACTCGCACAGGAGGATCTAAGAACTCGCTACGCCGTAAAGAGGCCCTGAACGTAGCTCGTAGTTACATTTCTCCTTTCTATCGCCTTGCGGCTGAGCCCGACGGTCAGAATATACAGCGGAAAAGTGCCTAAAGGCGCGGCGACAAACAGCGAGTAGGTCTCGGCATGGGCGGCGGCCAGCCCAGACATTGTTGCCTCGCATGCAAAGAGGAAAATCGAAGCAATCGAAAACGCCGTCACTGTCGATACGAATGCTCTGTAGTGAGGCTTTCCCCCGGCAAATTGAGCGCGCCGAGCCCGCACGCGCGAATATCGGAATGCCCACGCGCTGGAAAGCGATAGGATCGCGGCCGAGCCCCACCAGCGGGCATTGTTGCCGAGCGTGGTGGCCATCGCTACCTGGCCCACTCCCAGGACATAGGGAACTGCCGTGTCAACCGACTTAGGAGACCACTGGACCGCCCGCACGAGTTGGAGGTACTGATCAGTGACGGCGACGATGACCGTAAACGTCGTGATCAGCTGACCCGCCGTTATCAGGTGCTGCGGAACCGAGCCGCGACGAAAGACTGCGTCCTGTCCAGTAGCTATCAGCGCCCCGAACGCGACGCCCTGGATGATTGCAACAAGCGTCTGATAACCCGTCGCAAAGCTCTCCAGACGGCGAGTGATGCCCGGTGGCGGCGCGGCGGGCTCAGGAACGGCGATGGTCTCAGCGAAGACTGGTCCGGTCTTCCGCGTCAATGCGAGCACGCGCCCTTCGAGTCAAGTAACACCGGATGTAGGCCGCTAGCCCGGGCCCGCTACCTCCGCAGGTTAGACGCACGAACGTTCCTGCCCGCCTACATAGGCGTCCGGAAGTTGCAACCGGCGTTAGCAGGGATATGCAGCCGGCCGAGATTGCTCGTTCTCCCGCGCCACTGCGAAATCATGCTGATGCCCCGGCGCTATCGTCAGGGAGCGGCGGATCGTGGCTCCCGAAGCCTGGCCGCGAACGCGACTGACAACACCGGGAGTGCCGCGAGGACTGCGAGCGACACGGCCAGCCCGAAGCTGTCGGCCAGGAGTCCGAACAGGGGCGCGGCCAGCCCGCCGATCGAAATGGCCAGGCCGAGCGTCACGCCGCTGGCCGTGCCGATCCGGTTCGGCAAGTAGTCCTGGCCCAGCGTGACCTGCACGGCGAACGGCAGGAA
>JASIBJ010000811.1 GCA_030045215.1 Streptosporangiaceae bacterium
TGACCCTGCGGTCAAGAACTATCACTGGCTCGACCTGGATATGGCGCTGCTGGATGCCTACGATCACGGTGCCCAGCTGGTGGTCCTGCGCGACCTGACCGGCGCGATCACCGAGGGACCGGGCTTCAACGTGTTCGCTTACGTCGATGGCCGCTGGCTGACTCCCGCCGCCGGCACGCTCGCGGGCATCACCCGCCGTTCGGTGATCGAGCTCGCGTCTGAGGCCGGCCAGCCGGTCCAGCAGGGGCTGCTGACCGCCGACGACCTGCGACGGGCGGCCGAAGTGCTGGTCACCTCGACGGCCGGAGGGATCATGCCGGTGACCGTCGTCGACGGCAGGCCAGTGGGGACGGGTTCCCCCGGACCCCTGACCGCGCAGCTGCGCGACCGCTACTGGGCACGCCACGAGGATCCGCAATACTCCACGCCAGTCCGTTACAACCAACAGGGCTGAACGAGCGGGCAGAGTCGGCCCGCCCAGCGGGGCAAGAAACGCCGGCAGCCCGTCGCTCGGATGTCCGGCGTCGTCCGCACCGTGGCCGGCCCGACGTTACCAGGCCCGACTCTGGTTGTCCGGGTATACGCCCGGCAGGGCAGGCCGGGAATCTGCGCACCGCGACGTGAGGTGTCCGGACAGGTCACCACCATGCCGATCGGCGGGTAGCCGCAACCGCGGAGCGCGCGCCGTCGTCTTACCTGCAGGCACCCGACAGCAGGGGCGGCGCCATGATGGCCTCAAGAGGTAGTACGCGCGGGCGCAAAGTACTCGCGACGATCGCGGTGGCCTTGGCAATCACTGGATGCCTGGCCGCGTGCGGAACTGCTCCGGCACGCTTTGCAGCTGCGGCCAGCGCCAATGCCCGGATCACGGTGGCGCCTGCGGGCAGCATTGCCAAGGCGAAGGCCGTGGCTGTGCGCTTGCTGGCCGAGCTGGTCCTGCCCGCCGGAGCGGCGCGCCTGCGGCAGCAGGCAGTGCCGGCTTCGCTGCAAACTGCGGGCTTCACTGGCGCCGGTGAAGATATCGATCTCTGTCGGTATTACCGGCTGCCGATGACGATGGCCGCGGCGGATTCGTTCCTGCAAGCGCATCCGCCGGCCGGGGTGACCCTCGATACAACTGGCACTGTCGGATCGGGCGACGATTACCTGGCCGGCGCGCCGCCCAGCTTGCCGCCGGGTATCGGTGCAGTCATGCTGCAGTACACGATGGCGGCGGTTGGCGGCGGCTCCTTGCTGCGTGCTGATGTGCAGGTGATGTTCTATCCGCCCCGCTCGGCAGCCGAGTACCTGAACCCGGCGCGCTTCCGCTCGGTCATTGTGAGCGCCACCCCCTGGGGCGGCACCGTGCCGGCCAGCCGGCGGACGATCACCTCCCGGCGAGAAATCGCCACGCTTGCCTGGCTGGTGAACCGGCTGCCAGTCAAGCCGCCAGGCTCCGGACCGATAGCCTGCCCGCTGATTGGCGCAAACACGGTCTTGTACCAGCTTGAGTTCACTCCGGTACCCGGAACCGGCCCGGCTGTCGTGGTCAAATCTGATGGCTGCCTATCCGATCTTGTCTCGGCGGGCGGAGTAGGGCAGCCGCCGCTGGAGGACGGCAACAATCTGGGCACTGCGGCAGCGCGACTGCTGAAGGCTGGCTCGTAGCCGCCGCACGCTGGCGGCTAACTGGCCTCCGATCGGCGAGCAAAGTCGAGTTAGCACCTCTCCAGTACGGGCCCGATCCTCTCCGGGCCGAGCAACTCCGGCGAACAGGTCCTAGCGCCGCGATAAGGCCGCGCTCCCCACACAAGCGAAGCCCCGGTCACGCAGGTGTGGCCGGGGACTCCGCTTGGCCGATGCTTCCGGAACATCTTGCCGGACGCTGATCAGCAGTCGTCAGTGCTCTCCCCGATTTTGAGGGCCGCGGGGTACTGCCACGCCGGCCCGATATATGTTTTATCGTAATGAGGATCGATGCAGTATGACGAGCCGTCGGTGTACTGCAGGTATATGCGATACTCGCAATTGTTATCCACCCCAACTACCGGCTCGAGGGATGCGTTGAGCGAATACACCGCGCCCGCGTCGCACGCTTCATAGGCTACCGCGTCGGCAAGACTCACAATGACATTGTTCACATCAGGCGTCAGCAGCCGCAGTGCACTGGCATCGCGTACCGGACTCGCGACCGGAGCTCGCATTGTAGCTGTGGCGACACCGCTGGCGTGACTGTTCTCTGGGCGACTCTGCTGGCTGGCAGAGGCCGGTGCGACCGACAGCAGAGCGGTTGCGACGCCTGCGGCAAGTACGGCGGCGACTGACATGCAACGGAGTGACATGTTGCCTCCTCACATTTGTCGTTCTGGACTTCCGACACGTCCACCTCTGACGTCTCGCCAGGCTGGTCAGTGGAAGGACGTGATACCTTTCCGGCGATCTAGCGCCTGAGCAGAGCTGCGCGGCGTGTCCGCGGCGAGTGTTCGTTTCTCGCTCTTGCTGCCCGCCAAATGGAAACAGTGTCAGCGCGCTATTGCGCCACGGTGTTATTCCACAGTTGTGAGTAGCATGAGGAGAAGCCTCTTACGCATGACAGACCTTTTTCTCGCGTACCTCCAGCGGTGTGTTAGGCCGCCAAATCCATAGTGATTGAGGCCCTGGCTAGAGGCCATGCGGACTACGGGCGAACTGCATGCGGGGTGCGCGCGGAAGAGCTCAGCGGTATGGTCGGCGTGGCCTGGTTTCCTCCCGTAGCGAAGTCCGGCGGGACGAGTGATGCGGATGACTCCATATCGGGGGACGGCGCACGCGATTTGCCCGTCACCTCGCAGCCGCTGGCGGCCTGCGTTTCAGGCTGTGCGCTGGTGACTGGGCGATGAGCCTCAGCGCCGGCCCAGAGACGCTGGGCCAATGGCTGCGCCAGGCTCGGCTCGCCGTACCGATGACCTTGGAGGAGCTTGCTGACAGATCGGGCGTCAGTGTCCGCACCATCAGTGACCTGGAACGTGGCCGAACTCGCAAGCCGTACCCGCGCACGGTGCGGTTGCTCACCGCCACGTTGGGGCTGCCCGCATCCGCTGATGGTGATCGGGTACCGCCGGCCTGGCAAACAACCCTCGGCTCAGCTCGGACGGCGTCTGCTCAGCCGCCGGCTCCGATGCGGGAGATCGCGGGTCAGGAAGGCGGGCTCGGGGCGCGGGACCCGCACCGGCAGGCCCTGACGGACGACTCCACCCTTGCCGCGCTCGCGTCGTGGCGGGACGGGGCCCGGACGTCGGCACGGGAGGTGCCGCGGCAGCTCCCCGCGGTCGTTGGCTGCTTCTCCGGCCGCGGCCCTGAGCTGGCCGCGCTGACCGGGATGCTCGGCGCTTCCGGGGCGGAGGGCACGCAGACGATGGTGATCTCGGCAATCGGCGGGACGGCGGGAGTCGGAAAGACCGCGCTGGCGGTGCGGTGGGCGCATCAGATCGCGGAGCGGTTCCCGGATGGGCAGTTGTATGCGAACCTGCGCGGCTATGACCCAGAGCAGCCGCTGGCGGCGGGGGACGTGCTGGCCGGGTTCCTGGCCGCGCTCGGCGTGCCCGGCTCGCAGATTCCGGCCGAGGCCGACGATCGGGCAGCCGCGTACCGGAGCGCGCTGGCGGGCCGGCGGGTGCTGATCGTGCTCGATAACGCGCGGGATGCCGGGCAGGTGCGACCGCTGCTGCCCGGCGGGCCTGGCTGCCTGGCGCTGGTGACCAGCCGGGACATGCTGGCGGGTCTAGTCGCCCGGGACGGCGCCCGCCGGGTACTGCTGGACGTGCTGCCGGTGCGTGACGCGCTGGCGCTGCTGCGGGCGCTGATCGGCCCGCGGGTGGACGCCGAGCCGCAGGCGGCGGCCGAGTTGGCTAGCTTGTGCTGCTGCCTGCCGCTGGCGCTGCGGCTGGCCGCCGAGCTCGCTGCTGCCCGCCCGGCCATGTCGCTGATCGCGCTGGCCGGTGAGCTGGACGGTCAGGGCCGGCTCGACGCGCTGGAGGCCGGCGCGGATCCGGGCACCGCGGTGCGGGCGGTGTTTTCGTGGTCTTGCCGGTACCTGTCGCCCGCCGCGGCCCGGGCGTTCCGGCTGGTGGCCTTGCACCCGGGCGCGGACTTCGATTCTCGCGCGGTCGCCGCACTGGCCGGGGCGAGCTACCCGGCGGCTTGCCGGGTGCTGGCCGAGCTCACCCGCGCCTGCCTGTTGGGGCATATCGGCCAGGACAGGTACGGGATGCACGACCTGCTGCGCGCCTACGGCCGGGAACTGGCGGCCGCCGACACCGGGCAGACCGTCCAGCGGGCCGCCTTGACCCGCTTGCTGGACCACTACCAGCACACCGCTGCAACCGCGATGGGCATCCTGTTCCCCGCCCATGCTCCCGCCTTGCCAGAGGTCCCGCCCCCGGCAAGCCCTGCCCCACCGGTAGCCGACACGGCGGCCGCGCGGGCGTGGCTGGATGCCGAACGGCCCAATCTTGTCGCTGCCGTCATCCATGCCGCCGATCACGGCTGGCCCGCTCAGGCGATCCGCCTGGCGTCCACGCTGTACTACCATCTCGACCTTGGCGGCCACTATCGCGAGGCGCTGACCATCCACGCCTGCGCGCACCGCGCCGCCCGCAGCCTTGGCGACCGCGGCGCCGAAGCCGAAGCACTCCGCAACGCCGGTGTCGTCGAGGTACGGCAGGGCCGCCACCTGCAGGCCACTCAACATTTCGATCAGGCGCTGACCTTATTCCGCCAGGCCGGCGACCGGACCGGTCAAGCTCGGACGCTCGGCAGCCTGGGCAATCTCGCCTGGGACAGCGGCCGGTATGAGCAGGCCTCCGAGGCCCACCGCGAGGTCCTGGAGTTGTTCCGCCAGACGGACAACCGGGCCGGTCAGGCGGCCGCGCTTGTCAACCTCGGGCTGACCGACTTGCGGCTGGGCAACTACACGCCTGCCGCCGAGCACTTCCAGCAGGCCCTATCGCTGTCCCAGGAGTCTGGGAACCGGAACTGTGAAGGCTATGCGCTCAGAGGCCTCGGTGAAGCCGAGCTGGCGCGAGGCCGCTACCCGCAGGCCACCGATCACCTGAACCAAGCGCTAGCCCTGTTCCGCGATACCGCTGACCGCAAGGGTGAGGCGGACACCCTGCACGACTTCGGCGATCTCAACCGGCGGCAGGGCCGCTACCCGCGCGCCGCCGAGCACCACAACATGGCCCTGGCCATCTGCCGCGAGATGGAATACAGCCACGGTCAAGCAGAAGCGCTCAATGGCCTGGGAGCAGCCCTGCTCGCCATGGGCCAGTCCCAAGACGCCCTGCATCGGCACGACGATGCGCGCATCCTGGCCGACCAGAGCGGTGACGCCTACCATCAGGCCCGCGCTCATCAAGGCCTCGGCAACGCTTACGCGGCCATCGGCGAGCACATCCGCGCCCGTGAACGGTGGCAGCACGCTCTCGCCATCTATTCCCGCCTTGGCACTCCCGAAGCCGACCAGATCCGGACACAACTCAGCATGCACCGCCGGCCGTCGTAGAACTTGGTGTCTAGATACCGCCGAGGTGCTCAGGTCCGGCACCCGATCCGGATGAGTCTCTCCCGCCGCCCGGACTCGAGTACCGGAGTGCGCGAGCAGCGGCAAGACCGGGCGTTCGAAGCCCGCGTCAGCCGTGCATAACCATGCTCGAGTTGCGCGGTGTCGCGGAGTCGGCGCCGGTGATCAGATAGCTAATGTGCGGCCAGACAAGCTCTGGCTGGTTTCCGCCGTAAGCAGCCGTGCTGCAGAGCGAGGATGATGTAGCTAACTACGGCTGAGTGCCGAGGTGTGAGCATGCGGAATCGAGTAAAGCGTTCAGCTGGCACCGTGATCACGGCGAAGGACGTGCTCCGAGAGTATCGGCGCGGGCCAAGAGAGGCAGCGTCGGAAGCTGACATCGCCGCCATCGACCGCGGTGAGGGCCGGACCCTGTTCTGCTACTACCGGGGGCTGTATGGCAGCTACCCGAGGCGGTTTGCAGGCTGCATGCTCGACTTGACCCCGGACGGGCCGGTTATTCGGCCCCTGCTGATCCTCAAGCGCTGGCAGCGGATCCCCGTATCTGAGCAGGTGATGGGGGCTCGGGTGCGGCCGTTCGACAACAAGCGCGAGGCCTTCGAGCTCAGGGGCGCAGGCCAGTACGCTCAAGGAGGGCTGCTACGGCCGTCAGGCTCTGTCGTGGTCTCCTGTCAGACGTCTGGCGGCCTGCTGGAATTCGCTGTCATGCGGCCAGACGTCGAATTGGTGCTGCACTTCTTCGACCGTCTCGCGGGGCAGACACGGCATGCCGCATCGACTGAGGAGGCGTAGACGAGACAGTATGGCGTCGACGCTAGCGCAGCTTTGCTGGACGCCCTGTTCCCCGAGCTCGGTTCGACCATAGGGCCGCGACACGAGCTGGCGCCGTTGCATTCTTAGTGGCCGTTGTGACCGCCGCCAACGTGTCCCCCTGCGAAGTGCTCAT
>JASIBJ010000812.1 GCA_030045215.1 Streptosporangiaceae bacterium
GCTCCGAGGATCTTGGCGCTCAGCAGCGGCGGACGAGCCTGCCCGTCCGGCCCCGCTCCGCGGGCGCTCTGCAGCCGCTGGCCGAGCCCGAGGCCGACGATCAGCCCGCCGATGAGGGGGAGCATGCGGACGCCACTGTCGAGCGAGTTCAGGCCGCGCACATTCTGGAAGTACTGCGGCATCACGAAGAACACGCCGAACAGCGCAAACGTGATCATGGTCAGCAGCACCGTGCCCCAGCTGAAGCCGGCCGAGTGGAAGAGGCCGAGATCCACCAGCGGCAGCCGCCCGCGCCGCGTGACACTCCGCTCCCACAAGACGAAGGCCACGCCAGCGACCACGCCGGCCGCGATTGTGGCGAGCGTTGTCAGTGACCCCCAGCCGTCCGTGCTCGCGACGATGAAGCCGTAGGTCACGGCGGTCAGCGCGGCACTGGAGATCACGACGCCGATGACGTCGATGCTCGGGCGGTCCTGGCTGCGCGACTCCGGCATCAGGAAGATCACCGTGACCACCGCGATGACGACGATGGGCACGTTGATCAGGAAGACCGAGCCCCACCAGAAATGATCGAGCAGCCAGCCGCCGACGATCGGGCCAAGCGGGAAGCCGAGGAACGTGGCCCCGCCGACGATCGCGATCGCCTTGGGCCGCTCGTCTGGGCTGAACATGACCGGCAGTACGGCGAGTGCCATCGGCGTGATGACCGCAGCGGCCAGGCCGAGCGCGACCCTGGCGGTGATCAGCTCGCCGGTGCTGGCCGAGTATGCGCAGGCCAGCGAGGAGATCCCGAACAGCACCAGCGCCCAGGTCAGTAGCCTCTTGCGGCCGTACCGGTCGCCGAGCAGCCCGGCCGGCAGCAGGGCCGCGGCGAGCACCAGGCTGTAGCCGTCGAGGAACCACTGCGCGTCGGTGCTGGATGCGTGCAGGTCGATGGAGAGCTTGGGAATGGCGAGCGTCAGGACGAATACGTCGAGCCCGACGACGAGCACACTGAGCGACAGCGCTGCGAGCGCCCACCAGCGGCGGTTGCCCACGGCCTGCGATGCGTCTGGCGGAACCGCCACCTCGGGAGACGTCATGGCCAGGCTCCTTTCCGCCTGTCTCTCTAACTCAAGATCTTCTCTCTTATGCTGTTGACTCTATTATGATAGTAGCTTTCAGATGAGTCAATCCCTCAGCAGGATTTGACGGCGACGGCTTGGCGCCGCGTGCACACCCCGGGGGAGACTGGAAGCGGAGACCGTCGTCAGGCTAAGGAGATGCGGCCATGCCGGAGCCACAGGGTGAGGAGCTTGCCAGGGTCAGGGCGCGCCGTGAGGAACTGCGCAAGCGATACCTGCGCCCGCTATCCGAGCGCGGGCCAAGCACGGTCAGCGGCGTCCACCACCTGGCGCTGATCGCCAAGGACACCGAGGAGACGATCAAGTTCTACCAGGAGTTCCTCGGGTTCCCGCTGGTCGAGCTCGTGGAGAACAGGGATTACGCCGGCTCGAACCACTTCTTCTTCGACATCGGCAACCACAACCTGCTGGGCTTCTTCGACTTCCCCGGCTACGACCATCCGGCCTGGCAGGAGACGATCGGCGGGGTTCAGCACCTGGCCATCTCGGTCACGGCCGAGCAGTTCGAGGCGGCGAGAAAGAAGCTGGAGCAGGCAGGCGTCGACTACCTGGGACCCGACCGTGGCGCCGATAACAGCATGTACTTCCGCGATCCGAACGGCGTCGGCCTGGAGCTCTACCGCGAGGATCTGGGCAAGTTCGAGGGCCAGTTGCTCGTCGAGTAGCCGCCGTACCTGCTGCTGTTAGTTCGCGCGGTCGTGGGCGGACCGGAGGAGGTGGCCCGCGATCGAGTGGTCCTGGCCCTCCTCGGGGATCAGCACCCAGCATGCGAGATACAGCGGGATGCCCGCCAGGTAGATCGGGAAGCCGACCACGGCCAGCGTGCTGCCGATGATGCCAAGCACGGCCAGTACGACCAGGACGATCCGCACGATGGTGACATCGATGCCGAGGTAGCAGGCCAGCCCGACGGCGACCCCGGCCAGCATCCGGCCCTGCATCGGCCGCCGCAGCGGCGGCCTCGCGTGCGGACGCGCCTCGCCGACGGAGTCTGGCCCGGTGAAGTCCCGGGTGTCGCTCTCTGTGCTCATGACATCAAGGTTGCCGCGCGCACGACTCGCTGGGTATCGGGAATGACCCCGATCCGACCCTGAGAAATCGCCGGCCGACCGCGGGTTGCGAGCCTCGGGTAACTGGCGCCGCGTCAGACGGGGGGTTACGCGGCGGATGGCCCGGCGCGCTCGCGCGGCTAGCGGTTCTTGCGGCGGATGACCAGGCGCAGGCCCGTCCAGGTTTGGTCGATCGCGCAGACCTTGTTGTCGACCAGGCCAGTGGGCAGGGCGATCTCGCGAACGACGTCGTCGGTGATGTTGGTCGGCACCCTCGACGCCTTCTTGGGCCAGGCGATCCAGAGCCCGCACGCGGGCGCCATCCTCGCGCGCATTCTGGGCAGCTCGGCTTCGAGCTCCGCCCGTTCCGTTACGAACGCCACGATGACGTCGTAGCGGGCGTCGTCGGCGAGATCGGTGTGCAGGCTGGCAATGTCCGGCAGCCTGGCGAGCGCGTCTTCGAACCACCCGGGCGCACCGATCAGCGCAACCGCGTCGTTCTCGCCGATTCCCAGCTTGACCGGCAGCGGCGGGCCGGAAGCACCGGCGGGCTCAGCCAACTGGCTGGCTCTCTGACATGCGCGCGGCCAGCGTGTTGAGCCCTTCGCCGGACAGGTCCTTGAGCGCCGCGGATCGCCCCGTCATGGCGAGCAGCAGTGAAATGGCCGGTCCGGTTACCTCTGGTCCGTCGCCGGTGCTCCAGTCCGCGTCGGTTGCGCGCAGCCGCAGCCCAGCGATTCGCTTCTTGGCCCCGACGATCAGGTTCGAGCCCTTGTAGAAGTCAGCAGCCTTGGCGACCGACGCCTCCGGGTACGTGCGGATGATGAAAAGCGGCCGCCGGATGTCCTCGGAGTGGATCAGCGCCTCGCCGAGCATGGAGTCTGCAGGGCCGGGCGGGTGTGAGGTCGCGCCGATGAGCCCGCGAAACGCGGCCAGCCCCTCGGCCGGCGTCCCGGCAGTCTCGCGTCGCACGTCTTTCGCCGTCATCGCGTTGAAGTTGAAACCGGACCAGGCGAAGTCGAGAAAGAACCTTGGCGGCGTCATCCTGGCGGTGGCGGTCATGTGCCCGAGCACGTCTCGAACGGACCACCCCGAGCACAGCGACGGCGTCTGCCACTTGTCATCGTCGATACCAGCCAGGTCGTCGGCAAGGGCTTCACGTTCGGTACGAATCATCGGCCACGGGCTTGCTGCCATCTGCGACCACCCCCAAGTGCGGCGCCTGAATCGGCGACTCCGGCCCGTTCCCAAGCTTGACAGGTCCAGCCGCCGCCGGCAGCAAATGCCGCGCAGGTCAGAAGGCGAACCCGCCGGGTTTCCCGTTGCGGTCAGCGATGAGCCCGGCCAGCGTCGCGATCGCGATCTCGGCGGGCGCCCTTGAGCCGATGTTCAGACCGATCGGGCGGTGCACCCGGGCAATCTCGGCCGGCGGCACGCCCAGCTCCGTGAGTGCCTGGACGTGCGGACCCTCGTGCCGGGGATTGCCCATGATGCCCACCCACCTGGCCTTCCCGGCCAGGGCATCGCGCAGCTGGATGCCCAGCTCCTCCCTGTGGTGGTCGGTGACCACCACGTCCGCGGCGCCGGGGACGAAAGCGTCCATGCTGTCCGCCAGCTCGATGCCCTCGGCCTTGGCCTCCGCCGCGCGCACGGGGTCGGGCTCCAACAGCAGCGCGCGGTAGCCGGCGTCGCCTGCGTACCTGAGCAGGAACCTGGCGACCGGCGATGCGAACACCGCGACCAGTATCTTGTCTTCGACCGGAGGCTCGGATCGGCCGTGAGCGACGTCGCAGCTCGGGTCGTGTTCGTGGTCGTGTTCGTGGTCGTGTCCGTCCTGCGGCTCAGCCATGGTCACGAGCTTGCCACCGGGGTAGCGGCCCGGCAAATGCTCAGTGGCACCGCGAGCGCCCTGATCGCGGCACAATGGCGGCGATGCCTGCTGCGGAGAATGGAGCGATAACGATGCGGCTCAGCGCGCGCAACAAGATTCCGGCCAGGGTAACGGGGATTACCAGAGGCGAGGCAACCGCCAACGTGCATATGGACGCGGGTGGCGTCCAGCTGGTCGCGTCCATCACGACCGAGGCCGCGGCGGAACTGGGCCTGGCCGAGGGGGACGAGGTTATCGCCGTTATCAAGGCCTCGGACGTGATCGTGGCGGTGCCGGACTAGGGCCGTCGGCCCGCTGGCGCCACCGGCCGGGCTGGCGGCGCCGGTCCCGGAACTAGCGCGGGGCGGTATCGGACATATCGATATTCGCCGGGCGTCGCGACTGACATTTCATCGATTCGGCTCAGTTCAGGTCCCATTTCATCCTGGTTTGTACAAGCAGAACCGATGAAAAGTGAGATCGGCGGATGCGTAGATCGTCAGGAATGGGACGAAGCGCCTTCCGGCGGGTGGGATCGTTAGCGCGGTCGGCGCGGCTGGCGCCGCAGCCATTGCCAGAAGCTGCGGCGCGGGCCGCGCACGCGGACACTGC
>JASIBJ010000813.1 GCA_030045215.1 Streptosporangiaceae bacterium
CCGGACTCCTGGAGAGCGCGCTCGAAGTCATAGCCGGTCAGCGCGCCCAGCGTCTGACCGGCGCGAACGGCATCGAGCAGCCGGCCGGCCAGCCTTGTCCGGGCCGAGCTGAGGTCGATCGTAAACGGGTTAGTCGATGGGCTCGTGTAGGACTGATAGCCGCTGCGCAGCACCGCCGCGGTCACCGCCTGCGGCACCGAGGGGGCGTGGATGAAGCCGTCGCTGGCGAACGCTGTGGCGGCGGGCCGGAGGTTCTCGACCCAGCCATAGCCCCCGACCAGGATCCCAGCCGGCTTCGCCGCGCGCAGGGCCATCAGGCGCCGGTGCGCGATGGAAGTCAGCCAGGCATCCAGACGATGCGAGGTGCTGTCGACCATCTGGCGCAGGTTGCGCTCGAGTTCGTCCGCAGTGGACCTGGCGGCCAGGGTGGCCACCGCGGCCCGGAAGTCGGCCAGGTTAGCCGCGGCCGGGTCGGTCGCGGAGGCCGGCCCGTCCAGATAGTCGGAGATCGCCATGCTCGTGCCGTCGGCCAGCTCGATCGTGCGGGCGAGCTGCTGCCAGACGGTGGCGATGCCGGCCGTCCCAGGGCTGATTGCGATCAGCTCCTGCTCGAGGTGCTCCCAGTCCTGGAGGATTCCCCGCGCGAGCTCGACCTGGACGGCGGCATCGGCGTACTCGCGGAGCGCCGAGTGGCGGAGCAGCCGGTAGAGCAGCGGCGTGTTCGGCGCTTTGCCCGGCAGGTCGGCCCGGGCTTGAAGCGCGGCGCACGTCGCGGCCGGGGAGGCCAGCCAGCGCAGCCACTCGGCGAAGGCCTGGTCGCCGTCGTCGACCAGTGGCGCTGTGAGCGCCGCTGAGGCTTCGGCCCCGATCAGGCCCGACAGCCTCGGGGGCCAGGCGATCCCGGCGTTGACCAGCACCTGTGCGCTGCTCGCGGCGGTGGTCGTGCTCCAGTAGTTGTTCAGCGACATTTGCACGAACCGCCACATGTTGCGAACGTAGTCGGGGCCGATGTGCTCGCGGGCGAAGATCTGCTGGCTGAGCGGGCTCATGGCCATCAGCTGGAGCAGCGTGGTTTGTGCAGTGGTCACGTCGCTGATCGGCTCCGCGCCCAGCTGTGGTACGGCCGCTGCGGCCGGCGTCCAGATCGTGTCGCGCAGCACGCACAGCGCCTGGACGAAGGCTCGCAGCCGCGACTCGCCGGCCGCAGGCTCCCAGTCGTCGAGCGCGCAGGCGACCAGAATCCCGTAGGGCTCGTCCCCGATCGCGATGGCCGGCAGGGCGCCACCGGCCCTGACGTGGGAGACGAAGTGGCTGCGCGCGGCCTGGAAGGTCGCCTGTCCGTACAGAGCTGCCGTTTGTCCCGCCAGCCAGTCGGACAGTCGCTGTGCCGGGGTGGACCATCCCGAGCGGGCTAGCCATCGGTAGTACGCGTACCGGGCTGTGCGGTCGACGGTGAGATTCTGGACAGCCCCTTCCCAGTCGCCCGTGGCGTCGAACCCCTCCCCAGAGTGGATCTGCTGCCAGGCCTGGGCGGCGAGTACTGTCACCTCGCCCCACAGCTGCACGGCCGCTTCATCTTGTGAGACCGACGCGGCGGCGGCCTGACTGGAAACGGCGGCGTTCCAGGCGTCGTCGAACGCTTCGCTGTCCGCCGGGTCGAGGCCGGTGATCCCGGTCTGCTGGGCGATGACCTGGGCCTGGGCCTGGAGCAGCAGCCGCTGGCGGTCGAGGTAGCGCAGGTAGGCGTCGTCGGCGATCACGTTGCTGTGGTCCGGGCGCTTGAAGTCCTCCCCGGTCGTGCCGTTAAGCATCTGCGACAGATAGTAGCCGGACCCTGCGGCCCACAGCGCCCGGTTCATGGCCTGGGCCGTGGTCTCCTCGGTCAGCCCGGCGCCAATCGCCATGCCCGCGGCGGTGCCGACCCCGCCGAGCACGGCTGCCTGAGCCTCGTACCAGTTCTGCTGCTCGGTGTTGCTCGGGTTTTCCCTGGAGAGTTGTTCGGCGGCGGCGGCGATGTGGGGCTGCCATTCCAGGCTGGGCGCCGGCGGATCGGTGCTCTCGGTCAGCGGGATTCCGAGCGCTTTCGCGAGCCCGGCGGCGCCGCTCTGCCGGTCCGTGGGTGGCCGGTCGCTGTCGTACACACGGTGCCCGTCGATGTAGCCGGGGGCACTTCGGTTCAGTCCCGAGGCGGTCGTGGCACTGTTGGTGGTCGGTGTCCCGGCCGGGATGTAGCCAAATCCATCGGTGTAGTAGTGGGCGTCGAGCAGGTCAGAGAGCTGCTGGGCGCCGGCCGCCGGGTCGCCGGACTCATCGACGCCGTAGACGAGCAGCAGATCGAGCCCGTCCTGCTGCATGTCGGCGGTGAGCGGCAAGCGAAGCCCCATGCCGCTCTTCTCCGCGGTCGCGAAGTCGCGCATCCAGGCGGGCAGGGCCAGACCACCTCGCGAAGGGTCGGGACCGACCGGGACGGGACGGACGATCGCAGGACCGGTGGCTCGTACGTCCTCCCCGTTTAGCCAGCCGACGGCCGTCCAACGGGTGGGAAGCAGCCGGGCCTGGGCGACGCGGGTCCAGGGGGCCGCCCGAGAGGCCGGGGTGAACGCCTGCAGACGGTTGCGCTCTGTCTGGCGCACCACGCGGGCGACCCAGGTGGCTCGCTCGGTTCCTAGCTGGCTGGCCAGAGAGCGCCACGCGGCGGCGGCCGTGCCCGCGTCAGCTCCGGTGACCTGGGTCCAGTAGCGCTGGCCCGCTGCCAGTTCAGCGTTGGTGAGCTCGGGCTCGTGACTGTCGGCATGGATCGTGTCGGGTATCACGCGGATGCACAGGTCGGTGCCGAGCAGACGGGTCTCGAGCCGGACCGGGAACAGGGC
>JASIBJ010000814.1 GCA_030045215.1 Streptosporangiaceae bacterium
CAACACGAGGGCAGGAAAGAACCTCGTCGGAGCCTTCCACCCGCCGGCGGGCGTGCTGATCGACATCGGCACGTTGGCGACCCTCCCCGCGGCCGAGTACGTCAGCGGGCTGGCCGAGGTGATCAAGGCCGGGTTCATTGCCGATCCGGTGATCCTCGACCTCATCGAATCGGACCCGTCGGCCGCCTCGAAGCCGGGCGGGCAGCACGAACGCGAGCTGATCGAGCGGGCAATCTCCATGAAGGTCGGTGTGGTGACAGCCGACCTGCGCGAGGCCGGCGGGCGGGAGTTTCTCAATTACGGGCACACCCTCGGGCACGCTATCGAGCGGGTCGAGGACTTCTCGGTCCGGCACGGCGAGGCCGTGGCGATCGGCATGTGCTTCGCGGCCGCCGTGGCCCGGCTGGCGGGGAGGCTGGACGACGTGACTGCGGCGCGGCATCGCCAGATCCTCGCCGCGGTCGGGCTCCCGACGCATTACCGGGGCGGGAGCTGGCCCGAGCTTCGCCTGGTCATGGCGGTCGACAAGAAGGCACGGGCCGGCCGGCTGCGGCTGGTGGTGCTCGACGGGCTGGCCAGGCCGGGAATCCTCGCCGACCCGGACGAGGACCTGCTGGAGCGGGCGTTCGCGGAGGTGAGCTGACCGATGACAGAAGGCACGACGACCACGGTGCTCGTGCTGAACGGCCCGAACCTCTCGCGGCTGGGAAGCCGCGAGCCGGAGATTTACGGATCGGCCACGCTCAACGACGTCGCGGCGGCCTGCGCGGCACTCGGCGAGGAACTCGGGCTGAAGTGCGACCTTCGCCAGACCGACGATGAGGCCGAGCTGATCGGCTGGGTCCACGAGGCGATCGAACGGCGGCTGCCGATGGTACTCAACCCGGCCGCTTTCACCCACTACTCGTATGCGCTGCGGGACGCGCTGGCCATGCGCACCGCCCCGCTGGTCGAGGTGCACCTGTCTAACCCGGCCGCGCGCGAGACCTTCCGGCATACCTCGGTGGTGGCCGGCGTGGCGGACGGCACGGTGGCCGGGTTCGGACTGCACTCGTACGAGCTCGCGCTGCGCGCCGTGGCCGGCCTGCTGGAGGAACAAGCTCGATCTGTCCGGAGCTGACGGACGGCAGTTACGATTCATCCCGAGATTGCAAACCGTGGTCGCTTCGGCGAACTGCCTGCCCCGCCAGCACAGCGGGGGGTTACGGGGGTCGTCCCCCCGGGGCCAGCAGCGGCCTACGAGCCGTGAAGGGTCTGCCGCATGCGCATCGGAATGGCACTGAACTACGCGGGCGGGTTCAAGGAGACAGCTGCCGAGCTGGCCGACTTCGAGAAGGCAGGGCTCGACATCGTCTTCGTGCCCGAGGCTTACAGTTACGACGCCGTAAGCCAGCTGGGCTACCTGGCCGCGGTGACTGAGCGGGTTCAGCTCGCCTCCGGCATCATGCAGCTGTACTCGCGCACGCCGACGCTCACCGCGATGACCGCGGCCGGGATCGACTACGTGTCCGGCGGCCGGTTCACGCTTGGCATCGGCGCGTCCGGTCCGCAGGTGATCGAGGGCTGGCACGGCGTGCCCTACGACGCGCCGCTGGCCAGGACAAGGGAGACCATCGAGATCTGCCGGGCCGTCTGGCGTCGCGAGCGGCTGGAGTACAGCGGCACGTATTACCAGATCCCGCTGCCGGAGGGCCGGGGCACCGGCCTGGGCAAGGCGCTCAAGCTCATCAACCACCCGGTCCGCGAGCGCATCCCGATCATCCTGGCCGCGCTCGGCCCGAAGAACGTCGAGATGGCGGCCGAACTCGCCGAGGGCTGGGAGCCGATCTTCTATTACCCGGAGAAGGCCAAGGACGTGTGGGGCCCGTCGCTGGAAGCTGGCCGGGCGAAGCGGGACCCGGTGCTCGGCCCGCTGGACGTGATAGCCCAGACGGCGCTGGCGATCGGCGACGACGTGAAGGGCCTGATCGACCTGATCCGGCCGGTCCAGGCCCTCTACATCGGGGGGATGGGGGCACGCGGCCGCAACTTCTACAACAACATGGCGGTCAGGTACGGCTACGGCAAGGAAGCCGCTGCGATCCAGGACGCGTACCTGTCAGGGCGCAAGAAGGAGGCCGAGGCCCTGATCCCGCAGGAACTGCTGGAGAACGTGTCGCTGATCGGGCCGAAGTCGTACGTGGCCGAGCGGGTCGCCGCCATGAAGGAGTCAGGTGTCACGACGCTCAACGTCGCCCCGATGGGCGCCACGCACGCGGAGAGGATTGCGCTGATCGAGCAGATTCGCGACCTGGCCGCCTGACGTAGCGCCGGGCCGCGGCTGCGTTCCGGTTTCGCGGCCCATCCGGAGGGCAGGCAGCTGGTGTCTCACCTCCCAGCCGGAATCTCTGCGGCCATTCCGCTCGCGGGCTGCAAGCATGAGTACGTGAGGACCCACCTCGTTCCGATCCAAAAGCCGGGCGAAGAAGGAGCACCATGCGAGCGGGAAAGCGGTCCATGGACGGGCCCCACGTGCTGGTTGTCGGCGGCGGATTCGCCGGGCTGTCGGCGCTGGAGGTGCTCAAGCGGACCAGCGCTCGGGTCACGCTCGTTGACCGGAACGTCTACAGCACGTTTCAGCCGCTGCTGTACCAGGTGGCGACCGCGGGCCTCACCTCGTCTGACGTCGCCTACCCGCTGTGGAGCGTGACCCGCAGGACCCGCGCGCACTTCCGCAAGGGCGAGCTCGCGGCCCTGGACCTGGCCGCCCGGACGGCCCGGCTGACCGACGGGCACGAGTATCAGTGGGACTACCTGATCCTGGCCACCGGCGTCAGCGCCAACTTCTACGGTGTTGTCGGAGCGGCCGAGAACGGCCTGAGCCTGTATACCCGGCGGGATGCCATCGGCCTGCGTAACCGGCTCCTGTTCGAATTTGAGCGCCGCGCCTCCGGTGATGCGGACCCTGAGCTCGACATCACGATGGTCGGCGGCGGCCCGACCGGCGTGGAGCTGGCGGGGACGCTGGCCGAGCTGCGCAATATCGCGCTGCCCGCCGCGTGGCCGGAGGTCGACAGGAAGAAGGTCAGGATCCGGCTGATCGAGATGGCATCATCGCTGCTCACGCAGTACAAGGCGAAGGAACGGGACTACGCCAGGCAGCAGCTGGTCAACCGCGGCGTTGAGGTGCTCCTGAACACGACGATCAAGGAGATCGGCCCGGACAAGGTCGTGCTTTCCGACGGCAGTTCGCACCGCAGCGACATCACCGTGTGGACCGCAGGGATCCAGGCTCCGGACGAGGGATGGAATTCTGCGCTGCCGCGAGCCCACGCCGGCCGGATCGACGTGGGGAGCGACCTGCGGGTGGCCGGGCAGGAGCGAGTCTTCGCCGTGGGGGATGTCTCCTCCGGCGGGGAAAACCCGGTCCCGCAGCTGGCCCAGCCGGCCATCCAGCAGGGCCGCCATGCGGCCGAGCAGATCAAGCGGCTGGTGGCCGGCCAGCCGACCGAGCCGTTCAGCTACCACGACAAGGGCATCATGGCGACGATCGGCCGGCGTTCCGCCGTGGTGGAGCTCCCCAGCGGCATCCGGCTGCGCGGCACGCTGGCCTGGCTGGCCTGGCTCGGCCTGCACATGTTCTACCTGCTCGGGAACCGGAACCGCGTGGTCACCATGGTCAACCTGTCGTGGCGCTACCTGAGCTGGAGCCGTGGCGGCGGCGTGCTCGTCGGTGACGACACGCCCGAGGAGACCTGGCTGGATACCACCGGCTGACGGCCCTACCCGCCCGGCCAGGGCTCCTCGGTCCGCGCTCTCGTCGCTGGCCGCGCTGGTGACTACAGTCATCAGGTGGCCGAAACACATGCAACTCGCCGTTCCCTCGCCCAGCAGAAGATCGCCGGAGCCGGCGCCGACGCGGCGCTGATCACGAGTCCGGCCAACGTCCGCTACGTGTCCGGACTGGTCAGCTCCAACGCGGCGGTGCTGCTGCCCGCCGAGGGCGACGGCGTGCTGGCCACCGATTCCCGGTACGCCGAGGCGGCCGAGCGGGACTGCCCGGATCTCGAGCTCGTCAGCGAGCGGCAAGTGGATGAGGCGCTGGCGAGCCTCGCGGCGCGCCGCGGATACCGCCTCCTGGCTTTCGAGGCCCAGGACCTTACCTTCGAGCGGTACACGGCGCTGGCCGCGGCCGACGGCGCCCCCGAGCTCATCCCGCTCGGCCACGTCATCGAGGAGCTTCGCATGATCAAGGACGAGGCTGAGATCGGCCTCATCGCCCGGGCCTGCGCCCTGACCTGCGAGGCCTTCGATGCGGTGCTCGGCCTGATCACGCCCGGCCAGACCGAGCGGCAGTACGCCGTCCTGCTGGAGCGCGCCATGGCGGACCTGGGTGCGGACGGCATTGCGTTCGGCTCGATCGTGGCCAGCGGCCCAAACGGCGCGATCCCGCACCACGCGCCGACCGAGCGGCCGTTCGAGACCGGCGACCTGATCACGATTGACTGCGGGGCCCGCTACCAGGGCTATCACGCAGATATGACCAGGACGGTGGTCCTGGGGGAGCCGGCGGCGTGGCAACGCGAGATCTACGAGCTGGTCGCCGCCGCGCAGCTGGCCGGGGTGGCCGCGGCCATTCCGGGCGCGGACGTCAGGGACGTCGATGCCAGCGCGCGCGACATCATCGCGGCCGAAGGCCACGGCGGCCATTTCCAGCATGGCCTGGGCCACGGCATCGGACTGGAGGTGCACGAAGCTCCGATGATGGGATACGGCCGGACAGGTAAACTGGATGACCGGGTTCCCGTCACCGTCGAGCCTGGTGTTTATCTGCCCGGCCGGGGCGGCGTCCGGATCGAAGACACCCTCGTCGTCCGGGCAGGCACTGCCGGGGCGCAGGCTGTGGCGGGGCCGGCGCAGATCCTCACCACGACCACCAAGGAACT
>JASIBJ010000815.1 GCA_030045215.1 Streptosporangiaceae bacterium
TGTTCCGGGTCCAGGTGTGACCGTTGTAGGTCACCGAGCCGCCTTCCCAGTCAAGTCCCACGCAGAACGTACTCGTCGGGCAGGCCATCGAGCCGATGCCGCCGCCGGTGGTCTCGGCCGTATTCGTCGGGTCGACGAGCTTCGGCTTGGACCACGCCTTGCCGTTGAACGTCAGGACGTCGCCGCCCCAGTCGCCAGCCGCGCAGAAGGCCGGCGACGCGCACGACACCGACTGAATGTTGGTGCCGGTGCCGTCGATGCGGACCGGCCGGGACCAGGAGCTGCCGTTCCAGGTGAGCGCGTTGCCGTTGCCATCGACGGCCACGCAGAACGACGTGGTCGGGCACGACACCGATTCCATTCCCGCGCCGTGCGGGTCGATCGCCCTCGGCGCCGACCACCAGCGGCCATTCCACATCACCGCGCGGCCCAGGGTGTCCACGGCGACGCAGAAGTGGTCGGACGGGCACGAGACGCTCGTCAGCTCGACCGTGAAGCCGCCGGGGTCGATCGTCACCGGCCGCGACCATGCGGTCCCGTCCCAGCGCAGCGCGTTGTTGCCCGACTCATCTACCGCCATGCAGAACGACGCGGTCGGGCACGACACCGAGCGGAGGTTGCCGCTCTGGTGGTCCGGGCCGTAGCCGGGGCCAGCGCCCGGCCCGACCGACCCTCCGAGGACCGGCGCCCAGCTGGTGAATGGCTCGAAGGCGTGCGCATACGCATACGGTGCTTGCTTCAGGTGGCTGCCCGCGGAGTTGTCGTCCTGGATGTTCCAGAAGGAGAGCTCGGCCAGACCACGAACCGCCGCCCAGCGCTCGACCGTGTAGGCATCCGCCACGGTCAGGGTCTCGGCCGGCCCGTAGTCGTCGACGCCTAGGTCCTCGCAGATGCCGATCATTCCCCACAGCTGACTGACCGACTTAGACGGGTACAGCTCGTGCAGCCGGTCGAAGAGCTGTTGCGCGGCGTCCTCGGTGTTGTCGGCCATCTCGTGCGGCAGGTTGTCGTAGTAGTCGAAGGTCATGATGTCGACGATGGCGATCTTGGCGTGATTGGCGACCGCGTTCGCCAGCACGACTGATCCGCCCTGGTCGATGCCGGTGGTGTTGGTCGGGATCGTGTACACGAACTGCACGGTGCGGTGCGTGCGGGCAGCCCACCGCTCGACCATCGCGATGGCCTCGTTGCGCCGGTTGATGCCCGCGTAGTTGTTGAGCGAGTCTTCCTCGGTGTCCAGGTCGAGTCGGGTCACGTGGTAGGTCGTGATCACCTTCTCGTACTGGGCAGCGATCTTGCTGACGCTGTGGCAGCTGTCAGCGATCTCCTCATCGACGGCGTCAGCGTAGGCGCCGCCGAAGGACGGAACGACGTTCCCGCCGGCCTTCTGCACGGCCGCGATACCCGCCGCGTAAGTCTTGCCGACCGGCGTCTGCGGGTCGCCGTTCCAGTCGACGGTGCACGAACCCGGCTTGGCCGTCTGCAGGAACGCAAGCGTCAGGTACTTCGCACCGGACGCCTTCGACGTCGCCGCCAGCGTGTCCGAGCCGTTCGAGTAATAAGGAGCGAAGACATGCGGCGGCAGCACCTTCGGGCGAACCGCAGCCCCCGCGCCAGCCGACGCCGCGCCAGCCGCGGTTCCGCGCGCGGTCATCGCCGCGTGTGGTCGGGCTGCGGCCGTTCCCTGCTCCGCCGCCGCGGCCGATCCGCTGACTGCCACCGTCATCCCGGCCGCACAGGCCACTGCACCCAGCCCGGCAAGCAAACGCATCCGCAGCATGCGACTTCCTCTCCGCGGCCGCCCCGAGCCGGCATGGGTCGACCGGCGGTGTTCTGCTAATTAGGAAAGTTTCCTAACGTGTCTACCCCGCTACCTTTCACGGGCAGACCGGACGTTGTCAAGGGTTCACCGCATTTAGGACGACAGCATTTACCGAAGAAACACGCGGCCAGGCCGGGCACGCTGACCCTCGATCGTCGGGCCGGGGCGGGGCTAGCCGACCCTGATCACGGCGGACCAAACTGCAACCGTGCCGGGGAATGTTCCGTCCTAGTGATATGAGGAGGTTGCGGTCGGTTGCGGTGGCGCTCCTCGCGGCTGCGCTCGGCCTGGCCGGGTGCTCATCGTCAGCCGCAACGCCGCAGTACCTCACGTCGGGAGGGCTGGTCGCCGAGGTCACTGGCTTTGCGTCGCCGGGCGCGCTCGGTCCGATGATCACCCAGCCCTTCGCTCGTCCCGTTACCGTGCGGATAACCGGACCGGAGGTCAGCCGACTGGCCTGGTTGGTAACCAGGCTGCAGTCTGCGGCACCTTCTGAGCTGGACTGCCATGAGCCCGCAGGGCTGATGTATCGGATCGTCTTTGGTTCCCCTTCGGCCACAAGATCAAGGGCAGTCGTCAACGGCTACAGATGCAGCGCAGCGGTGACGGTGACGGTTGCCGGAACCACCAGCTGGCGGCGAGACGCGACCTGCGCGCTGATCCGGGCTGTGCGCCAGGTACTGCCAGCCAGCGCGAAGGCAACGCAAAGTCTCGGCATCGGATGCGACAGCTGACCGACGGCCCGTCTTGCGGGATCCGTATTCGACAGCGTGGCGTCGGACTCCGGCGCTCTGCGAGCCTCGACAGCATGGGACTCCGGCGCTCTGCGAGCGGCATACGCGTGACCCCCCGGCATCGCGGGCGATCACAG
>JASIBJ010000816.1 GCA_030045215.1 Streptosporangiaceae bacterium
GCCCCGGCCGGTGCCCGGCGGGCGCGGCGGCCGCTGCTTGCCGCGCTGATCGCCGCGGTGGTGTTGGCGGCAGCCGGCGGCGGCTTCGCGCTTGCCAGCCACGGGCACGGTAAGGCCGCGCCGCCAGCGCTCACGTTGCCGCACTGCACCACGGCGACCGCGAAGGCCGCGACGCTCGCGGACGTGGATTCCGCGACCGTCGGGACCGGCGGCGGCTCGTTCGGCACCGCCGTGTCGCACGACGGCCAGTTCACGTTCGTGACCATCGGCAACGCGGTGGATGTGTTCCGGAATACCGGCGCGCTGGCGCCGGCCCCCATTCGCACGATCGCGGTCACCGGCGTAGGCAAGGGCATAGAGGTCACCCACAACGGCCAGTTTCTCGTCGCTGCGGCGGGCAGCGGAGCAGTCGTCATCAACGTTGCCGATGCCGAGCAGGGGGCCGCGGATCCGGTCGTGGGGTCGCTGGTCAGTCCGGACGGCAAGGGTGCCGTGGAGGTGTCGATCTCCCCGGACGACGACTTCGCGTTCGTAACGCTGCAAGGCAGTGCGGAGATGGCGGTCTTCCGGCTGCAGGCCGCACTGGCCAGCGGCTTCTCGGCCTCCGACTTCGTCGGCTACGTGCCGCTCGGCACCCAGCCGGTCGGGATCGCTGCCGGCGGCAGGTTCTTGTACGTAACCAGCCTCGGCGGGACGCTCAGCGTGATCAGTATGAGTGAGGCAGAGACCCATCCGCCGTCAGCGGTCGTGCGAACCGTCAGCCTGGGCTGCGAGCCGGCCAGGGCCCTGCTGTCCGCGGACGCCAAGGTGCTCTGGGTCACGGACCGGCACGCCGATGCGCTGCTGGCTTTCAGCACACCGCTGCTGCGAACTGACCCCCAGCACGCGCTAATCGCCGACGTCATGGTGGGCGAGGTGCCGCTGGGGGAGGAGTTCGTGGACGGTGGCAGTCTCATCGTGATCGCTGACTCGAACCTGGCTGGCCTGAAGTCAGCCAGCGCGAACCTGGCCGTTGTCAATACGGCCAAGGCTCTTGCCGGGCAGCCTGCCCTGCTCGGGTACGTCCCTACGGGCCTGATTCCACGCCAGTTCGCGCTTGAGCCGGGCGGCATCCTGCTCGTCACCGACCAGGGCTCACACCAGCTGCAAGCGCTGCGGACCGCGGACCTGCCGTGAGGAGCGGATCGCGGGACGGACGGCCCACCAGCAGAAATCGCGTAGCATCAGGGCAATGAGGGTCACCGACGTGAGCGGCTATGAGGGCCGTGGCCGGCGCACCGGGCGTCGGCGACGGCGCGGCCTTGGATGGCTCATCGCGCTGGTGGTCGTGATCGTCGTCCTGATCGGGGCCGACTTCGCGGCGCGCGCGGTTGCCGAGAATGTGGCCGCGACCCAGTTTCAGCAGCAGGGGAACCTGACGAACAAGCCCGACGTGACAATCGAGGGCTTCCCGTTTCTGACCCAGGTCGCAAGCAAGGACTTCAGCGACATCAAGGTGAGCGCCGCCAACGAAAAAGAGGGTCCGGTCACGATCACGAGCATCAATGCGACCGCGACCGGCGTTCATCTCAACTCCTACTCGTTCAACAGCGGGACGATCGGCACCATCTCCGGCACCCTGCTGATCGACTTCACCTCCCTGGGTAACACGCTGACCGCGGAGGTTGGAACGCTAGGTACGCTGCTGAACGGAGCCGGCCTGGACTTGACTGCAGCCGGGCCAGACGAGGTGAAGGCCAGCATTAACCTCATCGTCACGACCGGATCCGCAACCTGGCGCGTCAGCCGCGTCAGCCCTACGGAACTCAACGTCACGCTGGTGGGAAGCAGCGGCTTGCCCTCGTCCCTGCTCAGCTCGATCCAGGACGTGAACATCCCGATACCAAAGCTGCCGCTCGGGCTGATGATCGACAGCGTCTCTGTAAGCCCGGCTGGAGTGGTAGGAACGATCAGCGGAAGCAACGTGCCGTTCGGGTCGTAACGGGCGGCCACCCAGGAGATGTGCCCTGACCGGGACGCGGCGCGGACGGCTGGCGGTAGTCGGCGGGGGGATCGCGGGCCTGCTGACTGCCTATTACGCGGCCCCGCTCGCCGAATCAGTGACGGTGCTCGGCGGCGCGGCTGCCGCCGATCAGGTACCCAGGCCCATCCAGCACGACTTTCCGGACGTGCGCCGCGCGAGCCTGGCGACCGAGGCACACCGGCTCTGGCGGGAACTCCAGGCTAGGTGGGGCCGGCGGCTGCTGCGAAACTGCGGGCATCTGACCCTGGCCGTGGCCGGCACGACGCCTGCCGTGGATGCGGCCGACGGCGCGCGGGGCTATGAGGTGCTCGCCCAACTCGGACTGAGGCGGGAGGCGCTGTCCGGCTCCCGGCTGACCAGCCGGTTCCCGCAGTTTGTGGCCGATGCGGGCTGGCTGGACGTCGACGCGGGCCTAGTCGACGTCAAGGCGGTCAGGGACGCGTTGACCAGGGCCGTGCGAGGGCGCGGAGTAACCGTGCACGACAGTTCCAGGGTCCGCGGAATAGGCCGCAACCGCGACGGCTGGCACGTCGGCACCGACTATGGCGCGCTCGGCTGCGACCGGCTCGTCATCACGGCCGATCTGGGCACGAACGCCGTCCTTGAACTGCTGCCGGAATGCCCGGTCCGGTTTCCGCTGCGGCCCGGTCAGCCAGCCCAGGTCACCTACTTCATCCCGGCCCCGACGGCGTGGCTTCAATTCACCGACCTTGCGCTGCCGGCCTTCGCCTACCCCGACGTCGGCATCTACGGCCAGCCGATCATCGACGGCCGGACGCCAGGGGTGAGGATAGGCGTCTGCGGCGAGCCGACGGCCGGTGCTTTCGGCTCGGCGGCGGACTTTGCCGCTACGTGCATGCCCGCGCTGCGCGGCGCGCTGACAGTGGATGCGGGTTCGGACAGCTGGGTGGGGGTCTCCGACGACGAGTTCATCATCGGACCGGTCCCGGAGGCGGACGGCGTCTACGTCGCCGCCGGCTGGGGCAGGTCGCTCTGTACGTTCGCGCCGTGGATCGGGCTCGTGCTGGCGCAGTTGGCGATTGATCGAGACACTGGCTACGACATCGCCAGATTCTCGCCGGCGCGATTCGCCTAGGAAGGCCGCGCCTGGGGCGCGCCCGTTGCTGTTGCAATTTTGCAGTTGCTTTTTGCCAGTCATTCGCTGTCATTGACCAGCGAGTTCGCCCTAAAGTTGTACATCCAGATAGACACAGACTCTAAGGCGGAATCTGGTGCAGTCATTACCGACCGCGAGCAGCAAGTGACGGATAGTCAGACTGCAGCGGCCGCGCTGATCGAGCCCCTGCA
>JASIBJ010000817.1 GCA_030045215.1 Streptosporangiaceae bacterium
GGCGCCCGGTCAGCCGCGATCCGGGCCGGCCCGGCCGGAGCCAGCACCCGGCCAGGCGCGCCCGGTCCGCGACGGCATCGCCCTGGGCCTCGCCGTCGGCGTGTCCGGTCTTGCCTTCGGCGCCGCGGCCGTCAGCTCCGGGCTCAGCACCTGGCAGGCCTGCGCCCTGAGCCTGCTCGCATTCACCGGCGCGTCCCAGTTCGCGCTCGCGGGCGTCATCGCGGCCGGCGGCAGCCTGCTCGCGGGAACCGCCGGCGCCGTCCTGCTCGGCAGCCGCAACACGCTGTACGGGCTGCGGCTGTCCGACACCCTGCGGGTCCGCGGCTGGCGCCGGCCACTCGCCGCGGCGGGCGTTATCGACGAGACCACCGCGCTGACCCTCGCCCAGCCGGATCCGCCTGCCGCGCGGAAGGGCTTCTGGGCCACGTTCTGCTGCCTCTATCTCACCTGGAACCTGACCACGCTCGCCGGTGCCCTCGGCGCGGGCCGGGTCGGCTCACCGCAGGCGTTCGGGCTGGACGTCGTCGGGCCAGCCGCGTTTCTCGCGCTGATCTGGCCCAGGCTCAGGGCCGGGCGAACCGAGCGGGCCGTCGCGGTAGCCGGCGCGGCGATCGCGCTCGGCCTGACCACGGTCCTGCCGGCCGGCGTGCCGGTGATCCTGGCCGCGATCGCGGCGCTGGCCGGGGCGCTGGCTTCTCCGGGGAGCCGGCCGGCGCAGGCAGGGTCATGACCGGGGTCTGGATCGCCGTGCTGGCGACGGCCGGCGGCTGCTACCTGCTCAAGCTGGCCGGCCTGACCGTGCCGCAGCGGGTCCTGGCCAGTCCGCGCGTGCGCAGGTTCGCCGAACTCGTGCCGGTCGCGCTGCTCGCCGCCCTCGCGGCCGTGCAGACAGCCGCCTCAGGCCAGTCGATCGACCTGGACCCGGCCCGGCTCGGCGGGATGGCGGCCGCGGTCGTCGCGCTGCTGCTCCGGGCTCCGTTCCTGCTGGTTATCGTCGCCGCAGCCGGGACCGCCGCGGCCCTGCACGCGGCCGGCGTCTCGTGAGGCCGGCCCGTGGCCGGCGTGACCGCTCCGGCGGGCCGGCCGATGGCCGGGCGAGCGAGCGCGATAGTGTGCGCCGGTGACAGTCCAGGTAGAGATACTGAGCGGCGTCACCGACGAGGTCGTCGAGGCCTTCGGCAGGCTGCTGCCGCAGCTGTCGAGCTCGGCTAAGCCACTCGATGCCGCCGCGATCGACGCCATCAACTCCTCGCCTGCGGTGACGATCCTGCTGGCCAGGTCCGATTCGAAGATCGCGGGCATGCTGACGCTGGCCATGTTCCCGCTCCCGACCGGGCTGCGGGCGTGGATCGAGGATGTCGTCGTGGACCAGGCGTTCCGCGGCCAGGGCGCGGGCGAGGAACTGACGAAAGCGGCACTGCGGCTGGCCGAGTTGGCGGGCGCGCGAACCGTCGACCTGACCTCCCGGCCGTCCAGGGAAGCCGCGGGCCGGCTATACGAGCGGACCGGCTTCAAGCAGCGCGACTCGCGACTGTACCGCTACTCATTCGAGTGACGCGGCTCCGCCGATCCAGCCGCGGCCGCGGATCCTGACCGTCAGACTTTGAGCATCCGCTTGAGGGAGTCGAGGCCCTTCGCGAACGGGTCTTGCTGCGGCATCTGACCTTTCGGCGTGGCCTGGTTCACCATCTCGGGCATGGCCTTGGCCAGGTGGTCGCAGGCCTCGTCATCACTGATCCCGGCCTTGCTGGCCACCGCGTGAATCTGGCCGGGGTCCATGGCCTGCTTCACCTGCTGGCCGGTGACGGGCTGGTTCTGACCGGTTCCCACCCACGACTGCACCTGCTTGCCAAGGCCGCTGCTGGTCAGCTTGGACGTCATTCCCTGCAGCCCGCCGTTGGAGCTGAAGAGCTTCTGCAGCGAGGCAATGCCGCCGTCCTGGCCCTGCTTCCCGCCGAGCTTGGCCGCGACATCATCGAGGACTCCCATCGCACCCCTCCCCCGTAGTTAGTGAGGGACAAGTCGTCACTCAGCGTGACCGCCTGTCATCGCACAGCGTGTTCTTCCCGCGGCCGCGACGTCCCTACCGGTCCGGCCCGGTTTCTCCGGGAACTACCCGCCGGTTAGCTACCGGCCGGTCAGCCCGCCAGTTCGGCGACGGCGGTCAGCAGCCGGTCCACGTCCGAGGCGTCGTTGTAGTGGACCAGCCCCGCCCGGACGGCACTGCCCGAGTCCCGGATTCCCAGGACGCCGGTGACCTCCCAGGCGTAGTTATCGCCGTGCCAGACGTTGACCTGCCGGCTGGCCAGGTGAGTGGCGACCTGCTCGGGCGAGCGCCCCGCGATGTTGAAGTAGGCCGTCGCGGTGCGGCTGGCCGGCTTGCCGTACAAGGTCACGTGCCGCATGCCCTCGAGGCCGGCGAGCAGCACGTCGAACAGCTGCTGCTCGTACTGCTCGATCGCCGTCATGGAGGCCAGTACCCGCTCGCGCAGCGGGCCGCTGCCCGGAGCGGCCAGGCCGGCCAGGTGCTCGACGGCGGCGGTGACTCCGGCCAGGCTCGCAAACGGCAGTGTGCCCAGCTCGAACCGGTCCGGCACCTCGTCCGGCGCCGGCGCGAGCCTGTCCGGGTTCAGGGTCTCCAGCAGCGCCGGCTCGGCGACGACCGCGCCGATATGCGGGCCCGACCATTTGTACGCGCTGGTCGCGTAGAAATCGGCTCCCAGCGCCCGGACGTCCACCGGTCCGTGCGGCGTGGCATGCACGCCGTCCACGTAGCTGAGCGCCCCGGCCGCCCGCGCCGTCGCGGTGATCGCCGCGACGTCCGGGCGGGTGCCAAGGACATTGCTGGCCGCCGTCACCGCGACGAGCTTGGTGCGGCCGGTGACCAGGTGGGCATACTGCCCGGCCGGCAGTTCGCCGGTAGCCGCGTCGACCTGCGCCCACCGCACCGTCGCGCCCGCCCGCTCGGCCGCCTGCACCCAGGGCCTCACGTTTGCGTCGTGATCCAGGCGGGAGACGACGACCTCGTCCCCCGGCCGCCATGTCGTGGCCAGCGCGCCGGCGAGCCGGTACGTCAGCGTCGTCATGTTCGGGCCGAGTATCACGCCGTCCGGGCTGCTGCCGGTCAGCGCCGCGAGGGCCGCGCGGCAGCCCGCGGTGATCTCGTCGGCGCGCCGGCTGGCCGGGAACGCTCCGCCGGAGTTGCCGAGCCCGCTGGCCTGCGCCCGGCTGATCGCCTCGATGACCGCCGACGGCACCTGGGTACCGGCGGCGCCGTCCAGGTAAGCGAACCCGTCCGCGAGCGCCGGGTAGCAGGCCCGGACCGCCGCAACGTCAAACTGCATGCTGAGTCTCCTCCAGGGCCCTCGGCGCGCCCGTCCTGGCGATCCGCCGTCATCCCTTCCACGCCCGGCGCAGCCGCGCAAGCCGCGCCGGCAGCCGGCCGGCACCGGCGTGGCCTGGGCCGGCCAGCCGGCCTGATGCCGCCAGCACAGCATGCCAGGGATCGGTGCTGCGCACCACGAGGCCACCCCGCCATCCCGCTCTGACCGCCGGCACCGGCAGGTGCGGCATGCCCGCGCGCCAGCACGCCAGCACCGCGGCCGGATCGTGCGGGCGGTAACTCTCACCCAGCACCATGGCCAGGTCCCAGGCGTGCAGGTGCCATTCGGCGCAAGCGGCCCCGGCCATGCCGGCCACCGTCACGACCTTGTCCCGGTACTGGTGATGCGGCAGGTCCCAGACCGCGGGCAGCCGCCCGGCGTAGAACCGGGCGGACGCCTCGAACGCCGCTATGTGCTCGGCGGGCGGGGCGTCGGCGAGAGTGGCAAGCTCGACCGCATTCTGCCTGGCCAGCTTCCGCCCGAGCGTGTCCGGATGCGCACCCGTCGCCATCAGCCGCGCATAGCGGCTGACCGGCGCCTCGTCGAGGTACTCGTTGAAGTCGTCCGCCACGCAGCGCAGGTGCCCGGCCAGATCGGCCGCGCGCCATTCCGGGCAGGGCGTCTGCGCGGCCCACGTGCCAGGGCCGAAGCGCGCGGCGAGCTGGCAGATCGCGATGACGCCGTCGTCGTAAGCAGCTAAAACCGGAACGGGCTCGCTTAGCGGCGGCGGCACATCCGAGGAATGGGTGCGCTCCAACGGCCCCCTCCAAGCCATACTCCGGCACCAGCACGCGCCGTCTGGCCAGAGTGCCAGAGTTACCCGCTGTTCGCCACCCTGCGCCGAATCTGCAGAATCATGAGCGGGACGGCCGCGGGCCGGCGCGCATGCGCGGCGTAGGCGGCGCATGCGCGCCGGGCGGCATCGCGGGCAACCAGTCTCCCGCCAGCGAAATTGTAGTGACAGCATGAGCGCGCGCTAGGTAGCCTGCGGATAATGCCCCCCAAGTCAGCCGGTTCGCGGCCGCATGCCCGCGCCCAGAACAGCACGGCGACGACCGCGCCGCAGACGCCGGCCGCCGCGCTGTGGCGGATGCGCGAATACATGCGCCCGTACTACCTGATCCTGGCGCTGATGATCACGGCGGCGATACTCGCGGTTACCGCGGAGACGATGATCCCGCTCATCACCAAGTCGGTCATCGACGGAGCCATCGCCCACGGCAGCCGGGGCAAGCTGCTTCCCCTCGGCCTGGCCGCGATGGCGCTCGGAGCACTCCAGGCCGGCCTGAACTTCTACCGCCGCTGGTCGCTCGCGGGCGCGGTCAACGGCATGGAGAAGACGATCCGCGACGATCTGTATCACCACCTGCAGCAACTCGAGCCTGCCTTCCACGACTACTGGCAGTCGGGCCAGCTGCTGTCGCGGGCCACCAACGACCTGTCCACGATCCGGCGGTTCGCCGGCTTCGGGACCGTGTTCTTCATCACCAGCACCTGGACCTTCCTGCTGATCGTGGCCCTGCTGATCGACATGAACTGGTGGCTCGGACTGCTCACTGGCTGCCTGTTCGCCCCGGTCGGCGTGCTGTGCCTGCGGTTCGAGAAGAAATACCGGGTCCTGTCCAGGCAGTACCAGGACCAGACCGGCGACCTGGCCACCTACGTCGAGGAGGCGGCGGCCGGCATCCGGGTGCTCAAGTCCCTCGGCCGGCGCGATGAGGCGGCGGCCAGGCACCTGGGACTGGCGCGCCTGGTCTACCGCAGTCAGGTCGGCAAGGCCCGGCTGCGGGGCACGTTCTGGGCCGGCCTGGACCTGGCGCCGAATGCGGCGATCGGGTTCCTGCTGCTGTTCGGCGCGCTGGCCGTCAGCTGGCATCAGCTCACCCTCGGCGGGCTGGTCGCGTTCGTCACGCTGACCCTGCTGCTCATCTGGCCGATCGAGGCGATGGGCTTCATCATCGCCACGGGCCAGGAGGCGGCGACGGCTGCGCAGCGGATCTACGAGATCTTCGACACACTGCCGACGATCACCGACCCTGACGTGCCCGAGGACCCGCAGCCCAGCATCACGGCCGCCCGCGCCCGCAAGGCCGGTGCCGGCCAGGCCCGTGCTGAGGGCGCCCGTGGTCAGGACGCCCGTGGTCAGGACGACAGCATCGAGAGCCGGCCGGCCGCACCAGCACAGCCAGACAGGCCGACACGACGGCGGGCCAGGCCGGCCCCGGCCACCGCTCGCACCGGGCACCTGCGCTTCGACGCGGTCACGTTCAGCTACCCGCAGGCGTCCGAGCCGGTGCTGCGCGGAGTCACGCTGCACCTCGCCCCCGGCGAGACCGTCGCTCTGGTCGGCGCCACCGGCTCGGGCAAGAGCACGCTCCTGCAACTCGTGCCCAGGCTGGCCGACGCCACCAGCGGGCTGATCACCCTGGACGGGGCCGACATCCGGGACCTGCCGCTGCCCGAACTGCGCGCCAGGGTCGGCTGCGCGTTCGAGGACCCGACGCTGTTCTCCGCCAGCGTCAGGGAGAACGTCAGCTTCGGCGTGCAGGACGCGACCGAGGCCGACGTGCTGGCCGCGCTCGAGGCGGCGCAGGCCGAGTTCGTGGCCGACCTGCCGTGGGGGCTCGACACCAGGATCGGCGAGCAGGGCATGGCGCTGTCCGGCGGGCAGCGGCAGCGGGTCGCGCTGGCCCGGGCGATCCTGGCCCGGCCCGAGGTGCTGCTGCTTGACGACCCGCTCTCGGCGCTCGACGTGCACACCGAGGCGAAGGTGACGGCCGCGCTCGCGGACGTGATGGCCGATTCGACCGCGCTGGTCGTGGCGCACCGCCCCTCCACGGTCCTGCTGGCCGACCGGGTGGCGCTGCTCGCCGGCGGCGTCATCGCGGCGATCGGCACCCATCACGAGCTGCTGGCCTCGCAGGAGCGCTATCGCAACCTGATGAGCGCAGACGATCTTGATGACAGCGACGACGACGGGCGCAGCGCACCCGGACTGGCGGGAGCGCGGCGATGACCCAGGCCACAACGACGGCGCCCGCCTGGCGCGGTATCGCGGCCGAGGAGGCCGAGGAGATTAGCGGCAAGCTCGGGACGCTGCTGCGACGCCGCTCCCGGCGGCTGCTCAATGACCTGCTCCGGCCGAACCGCAAGCTGGCCGTGACCGTCTTCCTGCTGATCGTCATCGCCCAGTTCGCGGCGCTGGTCGGACCCTGGCTGGTCGGCGTCGGCATCGACC
>JASIBJ010000818.1 GCA_030045215.1 Streptosporangiaceae bacterium
AGCGGTCCATCGCTCAGGTGCTGCGCAAGCTCGCGGCGAAGGCCGAGACCGACCCCGCGTCGGTTCCGGTCACGATCGGCGCGGACGACCTGCCCGACTACCTCGGCCACCCCAAGCACACGCCGGAGTCGGCCGAACGAACCGCGGTTCCCGGCGTGGCCACTGGCCTGGCGGTCACGGGGGTGGGCGGTGACGTCCTGTTCATCGAGGCGTCGCTGGCCGATCCGGAGACCGGCACCACCGGCGTCACGCTCACCGGCCAGCTCGGTGACGTGATGAAGGAGTCGGCCCAGATCGCCATGTCCTACCTGCGCTCGCACGGGGCCGAGCTTGAACTGCCCGTCGCCGACCTCAAGGACCGTGGCGTGCATGTCCACGTGCCGGCCGGGGCCGTGCCCAAGGACGGACCGAGCGCCGGCATCACGATGACGACCGCGCTGGCCTCGCTGCTGTCGGGCCGCCTGGTCCGCTCGAACGTGGCGATGACCGGCGAGGTCTCCCTGACCGGCCGGGTCCTGCCCATCGGCGGCCTGAAGCAGAAGCTACTGGCCGCACACCGGGCCGGGATCACCACGGTCCTGATCCCGAAGCGGAACGAGCCTGACCTGGAGGACGTGCCAGAGAACGTCCGCGAGGCGCTGACGATTCACCTGGTCAGCGACGTGCGTGAGGTGCTCGATCTGGCACTGGAGGAGGCGCGCTCGCCAGCGGTCATCGCTGCCTGAGCCGGTAACTGATCGGCCTGCCCGGACGCAGGGTCCTGCCCGGGCAGGCCGATTCTTGCGGGGAACGAGGTGTGGCCGCGGCTAGCGAGCCCGACGGCGCAGCGAGAACGGCATCAACGCGGACTCCAGCTGCACCTTGACGCTCATCTTGCTCTCGCCTTCGGCCCGGTCCACGAAGTGGATCGGCAGCTCGACCACCTTGAGACCGTGCTGGATCGTGCGGTAATTCATCTCGACCTGGAAGCTGTAGCCGTTGCTCCGGACGCTGGCCACGTCGATCGTCTTGAGGGCGGAGCTCCGCCAGAGCTTGAAGCCCGCGGTGACGTCACGGATGCCCAGCCGCAGGAGCACCCTGACGTAATAGTTGGCGAAGCTGGATAGTGCCTTGCGCTCCCAGGACCATTCCTTGGCCAGGCTGGCGCCGGACACGTACCGCGAGCCGATGACCACGTCGGCGTTGCTCGCGAGCAGGGTGCCCAGCATCTGCGGCAGGTAGTCGGGCGAGTGCGAAAGGTCGCTGTCCATCTGGACGACGAACTCCGCGCCCGCGTCCACGGCGCGGCACATTCCGTCCACGTAGGCGCGGCCGAGGCCTTGCTTACCTGGCCGGTGCACGACCGTCATCCGGTCCTCGCCATAGCGCTGGGCGAGCTCATCGGCGATCTTCCCGGTGCCGTCGGGCGAGTTGTCGTCGGCGACGAGGATCTTCAGGCCGGACAGCGGGAGGGCAAAGAGCTGCTCCACGATCACGGGCAGGTTCGTGGCCTCGTTGTAGGTCGGCAGCACGACCGTGACGGCCGCCGACCGCCATGGCTCCGGTAGCTCGACCGCCTTACCACCCAGTGCGCGCTCCCGAAGCGCCATGCCCCTAAAACCTCCCTGCCCGCCGCGCCGCGAGTTCTGCAGGCTGCCTACCAGTCTAGGTAGTGATTACTCCCCGCCTGTCTGCGGCGCGAATCTCGAATCGTAACCGATCACGGCGCCGAGCATGAAGCCAGCCCAGCCTCCAGGCCGGACCTGGCCGGACCTGGCCGTAGCGCTTAGTCCGCAGCCAACCGAGACCGCTGCCGCCCGGCTCTATGGTCGGCTCATGGAGCGGAAGGAGCTTCTTCTCGCGTTAGGACACCGACGGCATTCTGTCAATCCCCTGATTCTTTACTGGCAGTAAGGGCGAACTCCCTGGAAACTATTCACCATGGCAGATAATCAGCTCTCTTCGGTCCAGCACATCGTGCAGCTCATGCTGGAGAACCGGTCTTTTGACCACATGCTGGGATTCCTATACCAGGGAAAGACCGGCGCGAACGGCGTGCCGTTCGAGGGCCTGACGGGCACCGAATCCAACGCAGATGCCAACGGCAATCCGGTGACCGTGTACGAAATCAATGCCAGCCAGCCGGACGCCTACTACATGCCGGGAGCCGACCCTGGCGAAGGCTATGCCAATACCAACTCCCAGCTCTTCGGCACCGGAAAGCCGCCGGATCCGCCGGCCGCGACCAATGGGGGCTTTGTCACGAACTTCGCTGCCGCGATCACCTGGGACGGAGAGAACCAGCGATCGGTGCTGCCGGGAACCGTGGCGTCGCAGATCATGGGCATATTCCCGCCATCCGCGCTGCCGGTCTTGTCCGGGCTCGCCCGCGGCTTCGCCGTCTGCGACCACTGGTTCAGCTCCGTGCCCAGTGAGACGTTCCCCAACCGAGCGTTCGCCTGTGCCGCAACGAGCCAGGGCCATCTGAGCGACAGCAACTCGTCCTATACGGTGCAGAGCATCTTCGGGCTCATGACCGCTCACGGGCTGAGCTGGAAGATCTACGGCTACGATGCCGAGCCGCTGACCCGCGCGAATTTCCCCGACACGCAGAGCGCGCCGGATAGCTGCTTCGGGAAGTTCACAGACTTCCAGGCCGACTGCGCGGCAGGCACGCTGGCCGAGTACAGCTTCCTAGAGCCGAGCTGGAGCTCGACTGGCAACAGTCAGCACCCCAACTACGACGTCGCGCTCGGTGAGACGCTGATCCAGCAGGTATACGAGGCAGTGCGGAGCGGGCCTGGCTGGAACCAGACGCTGCTGATCATCACTTACGACGAGCACGGCGGCCTGTATGACCACGTGTCTCCGCCTACGAATGCGGTAACGCCCGACGACTGCGTGGGCGAGTTCGGATTCGACTTCACCCGGTTCGGCGTGCGAGTACCCGCCGTCCTGGTCTCGCCGCTGATCGCGCCCGGCACGATATTTAATGTCGCCACCGGTAGCACGCCGATCGACCACACATCCGTGCTGAAGACAATCGAAGCGCGCTGGGGTCTGCCTTCGCTCACCAGGCGGGATGCAGCGGCTCCCGATCTCGGCGATGTGCTGACGCTCATGACACCGCGCACCGATGATCCGCTGACCGGCGTCGTGGCACCCACCGCCGGGAGCGCGAATCCGTCCGCCGGCGAGGTCTCGCACCTGCAGCAGCTGCAAGCGCAGATGACCGCCGACCTGCCGGTCCCGGACGAGCAGCTGATCGGGAGTCCAGCACTGCCGAGTCAGGCGACGCCGGCTGACTTCGAGAACTACATCGCGGCGCGGACCAGCACGTGGAAGTCGGCGCGGGACGCAGGCCAGGCGCCGACCGGCCAGGCCGGATCGACTGCGACGTGATCTGCGTCCTCGGTGACGCGCACCTGGACGTCGTGGCTCGCGTTGCCTGGCCGCCGAAGGAGGAGACCGACACCCCGGCGCAGACATCGCTGACGGTCGGCGGTCAGGCCGCCAATGTCGCCGCCTGGGTGAGCGCCCTCGGCGGCCGCAGCAGGCTGATCGCTGCGCGCGCCGATGACCTGGCCGCCCGGCTCGTTGAGGATGAGCTCGGGCGGCTCGGCGTGGATCTCGTCGGCCCGGTTGTACCGGGGAGCACGGGCATCGTGATCTCGCTGTCCGATGGCGGCCAGAGGCGGTCGATGCTGACCGACCGCGGCGTCGGCACCGAGTTAGCCGCCGACGGGCTGGCCGGGCAGTGGCTCGACGACTGCGAGTGGCTGCACATTCCTGCCTACAGCTTTGCCCGCGAGCCAGTCAGGACGGCAGCGCTCGCCGGCGCAGCCATGGCCGCCGCCCGCTCGGCCCGCCTGAGCATTGACCTGTCCTCGACCGCCTTGATCGAGGAGTACGGCCAGGCCAGCTTCCGCGACCTGCTCGAGGCACTGCAGCCTGACGTGATATTCGGCAATCAGGCCGAGGCCGCCCTGATCGGAGAGGTGCTGAGCGAACGGCTGATAGTTAAGCTGGGCGCCGAAGGCGTGCGGGCCGGCGGCCAGCATTACCCGGCGATGCCGACGGCCCCGGTCGACTCCACCGGAGCGGGCGACGCATTCGCCGCCGGCTACCTCGTCGGCGGTATCGCGCTCGGCCTTCAGGCCGCCGCGCGGGCGATGGCCAAGATGGGAGCAATGCCATGACGGCCGCGCATCCGGCCGCGCCGCTGTTGACCCCGGAGATCACCGAGGCACTGCGGCGCGGGCAGCCGGTCGTCGCGCTGGAGACCACCCTGGTATCGCACGGCTTCTCGGCGGGCCGCGGGCTGGAGGTGGCGCTGGAGTCCGAAGAGCGCGTGCGGGCCGCGGGCGCGGTGCCGGCCACTGTCGGCGTGCTCGATGGCGTGATCCGCGTCGGACTTACCCCAGCCGAGCTTTCGCGGTTCGCCTCCGCCGGCGCAGGCGCGCGCAAGGTCGGCGGACGCGACCTGGCCGCCGCCGTAACCCAGGGCGCGCTCGGCTCCACCACGGTAGGCGGCACCCTCGCGGTATGCCGGCTGGCCGGGATCCGGTTCATGGGGACCGGCGGCATCGGAGGCGTGCATCGCGGCTTCGCCGAGAGCCTTGACGTGTCGGCCGACCTCCCGCAGCTTGCGCGCACGCCCGCGATGGTCGTGTGCTCGGGGGCAAAGTCGATCCTCGATGTCAGCGCCACCTCCGAGCTCCTGGAGACCCTTGGCATCCCGGTCATCGGCTGGCGGACGAGCACACTGCCGCGGTTCTTCACCGCCGCCGGCGGGCCGCCGGTCTCCGCGACCGTCGCCGACGCCGTCGAGGCAGCCCGTATGGCCGACGCGCACTGGCAGATAAGTCCGGACTCCGGGCTCGTCCTCGGGCGACCCCCGGCCGACAGCCTGGACATCGACGCGCTGATCACCGCGGCGGTGGAGCGGGTCCGTGCCGCCGGCATCACTGGCCAGGCGGTGACGCCCGCGGTGCTCACGGCCGTCGAAGAACTAAGCGGCGGCCGGAGCGTCGAGGTTAACCGCCGGCTCATCGCCGACAACGCCGCCCTCGCGGCCGAGGTCGCAGTGGCCTACGCGGCGGCGGGCGCCTAGGTAAAGCGGGCGCCTAACTCGCGGCCGGCGCCTAGCTCGCGTGGCGGCTCACCCGATCGGGCAGCCCGGCCTGGCCCTGGCCTCGCCCGAGTTCGGGCTCACCATCAGGCAGGATTCGTTGACCGCCTGGAAGTCCCTGGCCGGAATGCCCTTCAGCAGCGTCACCAGCGCGTCCGGCCACTGCGGGAACGCGCTGCCCTGGAAGTACCAGTTGCTGCCGTTGTCGGCAAGGATCAGCCCGTAGTCCTGCATCTCCGTCAGCACAACCTTGGCGTCGCGGCAGTACGGCTGTGAGTTACGGCAGAACCGGGCCACGCTGAAGCTCGCCATCAGCCGGAAGCGCGCGCCCATCGGCGGCACGTCCGCGCTGGTGTCAGAGCTGGCGAAGTGCCGGGCCGGCCACAAGTACGCGGCTTGCGTCACTGCGGCCGTGAACCGGATTGCGTGCGTGATCGGCTTGCCAGTTCGCACGGCCGCCTGCACCTCGGCGAAGTTGAGCAGGCCCGGCAGGATCGGCAGGCCTGCCGCGTCGGCGGAGGTCCAGCCGGCCGGGCGCAGCGCGTTCGACGTCAGTGACCACTCCGCACCCGAGCCGGCCGTCGAGCCGTGCGGGGAGTAGCGGGCGTCCCAGAGCTCATACAGCGCGCAGGTCGTCTTGTTCACCATGATCGCGTGCCGGTCGCCGGTGGAATTGCTGCCGCCCTCGATCGGCGTGCTCGGACCGAACGGGTACAGGCCGCGATAGCTCTGGCTGGCGTACTCGAAACTGATCCGCACCCGCTTCGTCTTGTTCGTCACCACAGTGAACGGGATGCCATACGGGTACCCGCCCGGATTCGGCCCGAAGTCCGGATGGAGATCGAGCGACGATCCCGGACCGGCGTCCATGCTGCGCATCCACGCTGCGCTGTACTTGCTGACTGGCAACCGGGAGATGTTGGTGTTCCATACGTTATTAGCAGGAAACACCGGGCAATTGGGGGCACCCGGCACTGTAGGGCCGACTCCGCTGTCAGGCCGCGTGGTTTCGTTCTCCGCCCGGTGGCCGACCGACGCGGCCGTCATGACCACCGGACTCGCCGGGCGCGGCG
>JASIBJ010000819.1 GCA_030045215.1 Streptosporangiaceae bacterium
CCTGTGCCTGCATGGCGGGCCAGGAATGCCGCATGACTACCTCGAGAGCCTCGCCGACCTCGCGACGACGCGGCCGGTGATCTTTTATGACCAGCTTGGCTGCGGCCGCTCCGACCGGCCTGCGGACAATTCGCTGTGGACGTTCGAGCGCTTTGTCGCGGAACTAGGGGTGGTCAGGGATGCTCTCGGCCTGGACCGGACGCACCTCTTCGGCAACTCCTGGGGCGGCTGGCTGGCGCTGCAGTACACCCTGGACCGCAAGCCCGACCTGGCCAGCCTCATACTCAGTAGTTCACCGCCGAGCGTCCCGCGCTGGATAGCCGACTGCGCGCGGCTACGCGCCGCCCTCGACCCGGCGGTCCAGGACGTGCTCGACCGGCACGAGGCAGCGGGCCACTTCTCCTGCCCGGAGTACCAGTGGGCGCTCACGCACTTCTACCGCAAGCACCTGTGCCGGGCCGATCCGTGGCCCGAGAGCGTCGAGCGAACCTTCGACGGGATGAACGGTGACATCTACCTGGCGATGTGGGGCCCGAGCGAGTTCGGTCCGGTGACGGGCCGGCTGAGCGGCTGGGACGTTACCGGGAGGCTGGGCGAGATCCGGGTGCCGACGCTCGTGACCGGCGGGCGTCACGATGAGGCGCGGCCTGAGCACCTGGCCGTGCTCGCGGCCGGGATCGCCGGCAGCGAGCTTGTCATCTTCGAGGACAGCTCGCACCTGGCATTCGTCGAGGAGCACGAGCGGTATGTCCAGGTGGTCGCTGACTTCCTGGCCCGGGTCGACGCGGCCTAGAAACTCGGCAGCGCCTCCGACTCGTCGTAGTTCGGTCCCCAGTACCACTGCGTGGCCTGAGAACCGGGCACGATATGCGGGTACCCGGTCGGGTCGGCGATCCACCACCGGATATCCGCCTGCATCGAGGCCGGGAGGGCGCTGACCTCCTGCTGCACCTCCGACCACTCCGAGAGAGTCGTGTACACGATGGCCACGGAGCCGGGATCGTCGGTCAGGTGGCTCTGGACCCACTGCGGGACCTGCGACGGGGAGGCGCAGCCAGGCTCCACGTCGATGACCTGAGCCTGCGGGTCCGTGCCCTCGGTGTCGATCCAGAGCACCTTCTTGCGTCCGGCCACTAGCGAGGGCGGGGTGGGGTTCGCGCCGGTCGCGTAGGTGGCAACTTCCGCGCCGGCCGGGACCGTTTCCGGGTCAATCGAGTCGTAGAACTCATAGGGCTGGGCCGGCGCCGCCGACGGGCTGGGCTTCGGGGACAGAGCCGCCTTCGGCGCGGATCCGTTCCGCGGGGTCGATCCGGCCCGCTGCTGGCCCGCGGCCTTCCTCCCGCCGTGGGCCGAGGACGGCCGGCCGGACAGGCCCCCGTTCCGGCTCGTGGTAGCCCGGTACCTGGTCGCGTGCCCCGACATCGCGGCTGCGGACGAGGCGTCGGCCGCCGGGATGCCCGGGTGACCGTCGCCATGACCGTCAGCGCCGATAGTCCCGCCCGCGGGCCGACCGCCGGTTGCGGCGAGGGCGACCCCGGCCGACACGGCGGCCACGGTCACGACCGTGGCGGTAGCGACGCCGAGGGTCAGCCGGGAAGACCCGCGGCGGTGGCGGCCGGGCGATCGGAACAGCGGCGAGGACGAGCGATGACGACCAGGCAAGACTTCGGGCTCGGGGTCGGGCGCGGGGGCGCATGCTGGTGACCCAGCGCGCCGCGAGCCGACGGGGCAGGTCGCCTGCGGCGGTGTACGCGGATGTGCCGCGGGTCAGGGCGACGCGTTCGGGGAAACCATCCGACGTCTGGGTGCTATCGGTAACTGACAGTGGACGACGAAAACCGACCAGCAGGGGCTGAATCGCCTAAAATAACTATGTGACATGCGTCACATAGATCACACTGATCACTTTGGCATCTCCCACTTCACCCGGTGCCGGCTGGTCCGGGCCGTGCCACCATGAGGCCATGCGCGCTCAGCGGTTCGCGCGCGTCAGGCGAACCGGGCGGCGCGGTCTGCGCGGACCCTGACCCGCATGCTCCTGACTGCGAGGGCCGACGGTCAGCCACGCCTTCACGTCCGGGTGCTGCCACGCGATCTCTGGCATGCGGTTCGCCACGTGTTTTATTGGCAGGCGCGTGCGCGGCGCGTGAGCTACATTCGCGAGATGTTTGCCTCCCGGCGCGTGCGCCTGCGACCCATGGTCCCGGACGACGCCACCGTACTGTACGACATGTGGTCCGACCCCGAACACCACCTGATCACCGACGAAGGCCCGATGCTGATTGAATCACTCGCGGCAAAACGGGCCAGGCTGGAGCGGTCACTGGCCGAACCGGACGCCGATACAGCCAGGTTCACCGCCGAGACCATCGCCGATGACACCGTGATCGGGACGTGCAACCTCTGGGGTGTCGACGCTTTCAACCAGTTCGGCCACATCGGCATCTCACTGCTCCCGGCCGCACGCAACCAGGGATACGGCCGGGAAATGATGGAGCTGCTCTGCCACTACGGCTTCCGCTTCCGCAACCTGCACCGGATCGAGCTGGAGACGCTCGCGACTAACGCCGCGATGCGGAAACTAGCCGAAAGCTGCGGCTTCGTGCTCGAAGGCATCCAGCGCGAGCACGCCTACGACGGCGATGGCTTTTCCGACATCCTGCTGTACGGGCTGCTCAGGCAGGAGTGGAGGCGCTAACGTGCCGGGCCCGAAATTCGGATCGCGATTTACCGCGGTTATTAAATAGCTCCGATATTCGCTTCACCGCGAGCTGAGCGCGTTAGCGAACAAGTGCGCATGCAGAATGCCGCAGTAAATGCCTGCAGAAAGCTAACTGGTTGGAGAGTGGCGATCCCCCCAGTGCGACCGCTCCGCCTTGACAGCCCGGGCCAAACCGGGAACGCTTCCGGACAGGCTCCATACGGTCGTACTGCGGACAAGTGTCCGTGAAGTCACCCCTCGTTCCCCGGCATAAACGGAGGTCCGTGATGACAGCTACTTCGGAGCTCACCCCAGGTCGGCCGCTGGTCTTCCGCAACGCCACGGTGCTGACGATGGATGACGCGCACACGATTGAGCACGGCGCCGACGTGCTGGTCGACGGCGAGCGGATCGCGGGCACAGGCCACGGGCTCCAGGCGCCGGCGGGTGCGGTCGAGATCGACGCCGCCGGCGGCATCCTCATGCCGGGGATGATCGACACGCACCGGCACATGTGGCAGACGGCCATGCGCGGCTACGGTGCCGACTGGACGCTGACCCAGTACTTCGTCTGGTACTACCTGAATTGGGGCAAGGTCTTCCGGCCCGAGGACATCTATGCAGGTAACCTGCTGGCCGCGATCGAGGCCATCGACGCCGGCGTGACCACCACCGTGGACTGGTCGCACGGCCTGCAGACCGTGGATCACGCCGAGGCTGCCGTGGATGCGCTGACCGCGGTCCCCGGCCGGTTCGTGCTGGCTTACGGCAACATCCAGCAGGGTCCGTGGGAGTGGTCAGCCACGCCGGAGTTCAGGGACTTCGTGGCCAGGCGGTTCGGCCGGGGCAACGACATGCTCGGGTTCCAGATGGCCTTCGACGTGACCGGCGACCCGGCCTTCCCCGAGCGGGCCGCGTTCGAGGTCGCGCGCGAACTGGGGGTGCCGGTCACCACCCACGCCGGGGTGTGGGGCGCGACCAACGACGACGGCATCCGGCTCATGCACGAGAACGGGTTCATGACGCCGTCCACGGTCTACGTGCACGCGGCCACGCTCACGCGGGACTCCTATAACCGCATCGCGGCGACCGGCGGGTCGGCGTCGGTCTCCACCGAGAGCGAGCAGAGCGCGGGCCAGGGCTACCCGCCGACGTGGCGGCTGCGCGAGCACGGCATCCCGGTGTCGCTCTCCATGGACACCAGCGTCTGGTGGAGCGGCGACCTGTTCTCGGCGATGCGGACGACGCTCGGCGCCGACCGGGCCCGCGAGCACCTCGAGGCGCACGCTCAGCAGGAGACCGTGACCAATTGCCACCTGCGCGCGGAGGAAGTGGTCGACTGGGCCACGCGCGGCGGCTCCAGGGCACTCGGCCTCGACTCCGCCGTCGGCAGCGTGGAGGAAGGCAAGAAGGCCGACCTGGTGCTGATCAAGAATGACGAGTCTCCGGTCATGTTCCCCGTGCTCAACCCCTACGGGCACGTGGCATTCCAGGCCCAGCGCGGCGACGTGCACACGGTCCTGATCAACGGCCGCGTCGTGAAGCACGATCACCGGCTCGTCGGAACCGACCTCGGCAAGGCGCGGGAGGTCATCGGGCAGACCGTCGAGTACCTGCAGGGCCAGCTCGGGCCGGACGCCTGGGCCGAGGGGATGCACCCGGAAATCCCGGAGACCACCGTGCTGGACAACCCGTACACCTACACCGAGTGGGATGCCGGCTCGGCCCAGTGGAAGGGCGGCACCAGCCGCGACGGCAGCTGACGATCCGGCCAGGGGGTAACCGGCTGGCGCAAAGACCGCGCCCGCTGCCAGGATCGGCGCGTGAGCATTCCCCCTCGGACCGCGACCGACGCCTACCTGGCCACGATGCACGCGCGGCTGGACATCGTCTTCGACATCGACCTGGGCGAGCTCGTCCGGGGCCACCACGTCGTGGCGCGCGGGATCAAGTTGGGCCAGCCGGTCGGCA
>JASIBJ010000820.1 GCA_030045215.1 Streptosporangiaceae bacterium
TAGCGGTCACCGTCCGCGGCGAACGGCGGTGGATGCTCATACATCGCTGCACCCGCTGCGGCCGGCTCCGGATGAACCGGACAGCCGCCGACGACAACGTTCTGCTGTTGCTGCAGCTGGCCGCGATGCCGCTGGCCACGCCACCACTCCCGTACGTCAGCCCGGTCACGTCCGCTGGCTAAGCCGCGCCGCGCACAGCTTCACAGACCGGTCGGCGTCATGCCGAATGCGGTCTTGAACGTCCGGGTGAACCCGCACGGGCGTTCAAGACCGGGACAGGCCGCGTCCCCCAGGCTGGACGCCACAGATCAAACCTACGGAATGGCGCGTGACACTCATGCATGACCAGGCGCGGCTGATCGCGTTCGTGACGTTCGCGGCGGTAGTCGCGGGGACCCCGGGGCCCAGCAACACGCTGCTGACCGTCGTCGGCTCACGGGTCGGGCTCCGGAAGGGCGTCTCGAGTCTGCTTGGCCAGGTAACCGGGATGGGCGCGATGCTGTTCGTCGTTGCCCTGGGCGTGGGTCACGCGATCCTCGCTCACCCGCTCGCACTCCAGATCCTGAAGTGGGGCGGGGCAGCGTGGCTTTGCTGGATGGCCTGGAGGATCGCGAGCGCCGGACCGGCCGAGGGCGCTGCTCATGGACCCGCCGGATTCTTCGGTATCGCCGCCTTCCAGTGGGTGAACCCCAAGGGATGGCTGGTCAGCATCGCTGCCGTGGCCCTCTTCCTGGACAGGAGCGGCGCTGGCGTGGCGGCTCAGGCGGCCACGCTGGCGATCCTGTTCACCATCGTCGCCCTGCCCTGCTGCCTGCCCTGGCTGGCGTTCGGCGCCGCGCTGCAGCACTTCCTCGCCGAGTCACGCGCCCGACGGGTTGTCAACGGAGTGATGGCGGCCCTGCTCGCGGCGTCCACGGTCCTGCTGGTCTGGACCCGGTTCTGACCTCGGGACGTCAAGATCGGCGAGGAGCCGGCCGTCCGATCGCTCCTCGTCTCCCGCGGGCATCGTCAAGCCGTTGTCAGCTCGTCGTCACGACAGATAACTTGGCCTGCTGAGGTAGATAACGCAGGCATGGAGTGCAAGTTGCCTAAGAATCGACGTCCTGCTCGCCCAGAGTCTTATGATCCGGGGGCCAGGCTCTTCGACGAAGTCAACCTGCGGCTGCTCACGGAGTTGCGGGCGAACCCGCGGCTGTCGATGGCCGAGCTAGCCCGCAGGGTCGCCATGTCCGCGCCGGCCGTCGCCGAGCGGGTGCAGCGACTGGAGCGGGCCGGGGTTATCAAGGGGTACCGGCTGGAGATCGATCCGGCGGCGGTTGGCCTGCCGGTCACGGCGTTCGCCCGGATCCGCCCGATGCCCGGCAGCCTGCCCAAGATCGCCGAACTGGCCGCCGAGATTCCCTGGGTAACCGAGTGCTACCGGATCACGGGCGAGGACTGCTTCCTGGTTAAGCTGCACGCCCACGCGATCGACGAACTCGAGGAGATCCTCGACCGCTTCCTTACCTACGGCAACACGACGACGTCCATCGTCGTCTCCACCCCCGTGGAGCAGAGGCACCCGCCACTGCCTGCGCCGACTTAGCGGACCAGCACCGAACTTGCCTCGCTCCGCCGCACAGAGTAGAAGGAACCGGTGGGAAGACAGACAGCGGTCGTGCTCTACGTGCTCGCGCTGGTAGCTGTCGTCGTCGGCGTGGACGTCCTATTCCTGAGGGGTCACCTCTGGGCGCGGCTGATCGTGAACATCGGAATCGTCCTCGCATTCGCGGTGGTCTATTTGAGATTCGTGAAGCGTCCGTGAGCTCTGCCGCCGCAGGGCTGGCCGCAGTCCGCTCCGATACCGAAGTACTCCTGCCCTGGTCACCGTTTCACGCCTGCTCGCGCGAACACCACCACGTAGTCCGGCCGCCGACGGTGCCATGCGCCATCGGGGCGCCGCACCGGGGGCAGGCAGCACCGGGCGCGCGGAACTCGATCATGGGCAAGATGTGGACGCCCCCGCCGCCCACCGCGCTCTGCAGCGTGCTCCGCACGGCCTTCAGCAGCCGGTTGACGTCGGCGCTGGTGAGCTCGCCGACGGGCCGCGCCGGGTTGATCTTCGCTTGCCACAGGATCTGATCGGCCAGCAGGTTGCCAATGCCCGCGATCGCGTGCTGATCGAGCAGGCGTGCCTTCACCGGCGCCGTGCCCTTGCTGAAGGCGGCCCTGAACTGCTTCGGCGTGATCGTGAGCGCGTCAGGACCAAGCACGTCGATGGGCGGATCGAGCCTGACCCGGCCGAGCCGACGGGGGTCGATCAGCAGCAGCCGCCCTCCATCTGCGAAGGTCAGGCTGAACCTGGTGTAGCGGTGGTCACCAAGGGCCCGACCTCGTTCCCAGTAATCGCCGCCTTCCAGCTCGTCGCCCTGCCGGCCGGTGATGACGATCTTGCCCGACATGCCCAGGTGAATGCCGAGCGCCGGGCCGGCCGGGCCAGGGTTGGCCACGCCGGAGGTATCGCACCACACGCTCTTGCCCCGACGGTGAACCACATTCAACCGCCGGCCGAGGAGCGCCGTCCGGATCTCGCCCGGCTTGTGCGGGCGGCACTCGTAGGTGTCGCTGTCGTCGACGTCGGCGATCACTCGGTCCAGCGCGGCGCGCTCGATGACCGCGCGGGCCGTCTCAACCTCTGGTAGCTCGGGCATGCGTCAGGCTAGCGCCCGAATGGAGGGCGGCGCCGCCGGGTGGGGCAGCGCCGCCTTCGAGCCGGGTCCTCGCTCAGGTGCCGGTATCGGCCGGGAGCGCCGTTCGGAGCCGGATGATCTGCTCCAGTTGCTCGCGCTGGCTTGCCAGGCTGGTGGTGGCGACCCGGACAACGAGGTGGCGGGCCCCGGCCGCCACGTACTCGCGCAGCCGCGCGGCGACGTGCTCGGCCGGGCCGGCCGCCACGGCCTGGATGGTCTGCAGCTCGTCAACCGGCAGGCCGTAGTTGGCCTGGCTGAACTCCTCGAGCGCCGCGCGGCCGCTGCACACCGAATCGGTGATCACGACGCTCACGAACAGGGCCGGAGTAATCTCAGCCGCCGACCGCCCCGCGTCTGCGGCCGCCGCGCGCACGGCCGTGAGTCCCTCGCCATAGGCCGCCGGTTCGGGCGGGTATGGCAGCCAGCCGTCGTACGTGCGGCCCACCCGCCGCAGCGCGGACGGTGAGCCGCCGCCGAGCCAGATCGGCGGGCCAGCGGCCTGGTAGGGAGTCGTCATCGGCGGCAGTTCATCGAAGTGGAGCAGTTCTCCGTGGAAGGACCTGGCGTCCGGGCTGGTCCACAGCTGACGCCACAGCGCGATGGTCTCGTCGAGGCGGGTGAATCGTCGTTCCCACGGGACGCCCGAGAGCTCGTGCTGCGGTACGCCGAACCGGCCGCCGAATGCGGCTCCGACGGCGAGGACCAGGCGCCCGCCCGACAGCAGGTCGATGGAGGCGAGCGTTTGCGCGGCCTGCACCGGGCGCCTCAGTACCGGCAGCAGCGCCGCCGTCCCGAGGGTGATGGTCGTGGTGACCGGCGCGGCGGCGGCCAGCATGGTGAGGGCCTCAATGCGCGGGGTCAGCAGGAAGTCGTTGACCCACAGCGAGTCGTAGCCGAGTTCTTCGGCCCTGACGGCGAAGTCGATGAGCTGGCGCGGGTCGGTTCCCGCGCCCCACTGGGCCTGGCCGACGGGCACCAGGACGCCGAGTCGAATGTCGTTATCCATGTCCGCCATCGTGCGAAGCGTCGGTGACAGGCGGCAATTCCCTGCAGGGAATCGCGCGCCGCCGCGACGCCCGCTACAACGGATGCCGTGGAATTCGCCGAAGTGCTGCGCGAGCGGCGGGCCAGCCGCCGGCTCAGCCAGCTGGATCTCGCCGTGCGGGCCGGGACAACCCAGCGCCACCTCAGCTTCATCGAGAGCGGCCGCTCCGCGCCAGGCCGCGAGATGGTGATCCGCCTTTCTGAGTCGCTCGGACTGCCGCTCAGGGAGCGGAACGAATTGCTGCTGAAGGCCGGGTACGCGCCCGTGTACCCGGAGACGCCGCTGGACGACAGCGCCCTCGCCCCGGTCAAGGACGCGCTCGATCACATCCTGGCCGCGCACATGCCCTATCCGGCGATCGTGATCGACCGGCACGGCGACCTGATCTCGATGAATGCGGCCGTCGACATCCTGTTCGAGGACTGCGCGCCCGCGTTGCTCACCCCGCCTGCCAACGCCTTCCGCATAGCGCTCCACCCGCAGGGCATGGCGCCGCGGATCGGCAACTTCGCCGAGTGGGCCAGGCATGTCCTCCAGGGCATAGGCGCGGAGCTTGACCGTAGTCAGGACCCAGGGCTCGCAGCGCTGCATGAGGAGCTCTGCGCCTACGTCCCGCCTGTCCGTCCGAAACCCGGCCACCTGGGCTTTGCCGTTCCACTTGAGCTGCGCTCGGAGCGCGGGGAGCTGCGGCTGATGACCACGATCATGAGCTTCGCGACCGCCGTGGACGTCACGATCTCCGAGCTGAAGCTGGAGGCGTTCCTGCCCGCGGACCCGTCGACCGCGGCGATCCTCACGTCCTCGGCTAGCGCGCGGTGACCCAACGGCTTCATCCCGCGCTCGCGCGACGAGTTCGCCTCCAGCATGGGCGACTTCTATGCCCGAGTTCTATGCCCGAGGCGACATTCATGACATCGCCCATGTTATCGGGATAGATCCGTAGCCGCTGGTCGAAGACTAGGACGCTGTGCACGAGCCGCCAGATGCGAGCGTGGTCGCCGGGCGTCGGCCCAGGACTGCCGTTTACTGGTTTGGAAGATCGGCTAGGGGGACTTGTGGCCCTACCCGGTCTCGTCGCGGCCGGGAAGGCTGAGATAGCGGGGTATGTAGTGGTGAAGCTGATCAGGCCGAGATCGTTTTGCGATGGCTAGGGGGCATGGGACATGGCCACCGTCGTGCGTGAGATCGAGCGGAAGTACGACGTTCCTTCGGCGGGGATGGCGACCCTGGATGCGGTGAAGGCAATGACGGGGACGGCTGGGGTAGCGTGCGTTTCTGAGCAAGGTGAGTCGCTCCTTGATGCCGTCTACTACGACACCGCTGACATGCGTCTGATCGGTGCCGGTATCACGCTGCGCCGCCGTACTGGCGGCGAGGACCAGGGCTGGCACCTGAAACTGCCCGCGGGCCCGGACACGAGGGACGAGATACAGCTGCCACTGGACGAGGGTGCGGTGCCGGCGGAGTTTGCGACCTTAGTACGCGCCTACACCAGGGATGCGGCGCTGGCGCCGGTCGTGCGCATCCAGACCATCCGACGCGAGCTGCGGTTGCTCGACCCGGCAAGCCGGACACTGGCTGAGATCGCCGCTGACCACGTGTCGGCCGAGCGAGCCGATGGATCCGACCCCACCTCGTGGGACGAGATCGAGGCCGAACTCGTCACCGGGGGGCCCAGGCTGCTGAAGGCGATCGACTCGCGGCTGCGCGAGGCAGGCGCTCGTCGCGCCGCGGCCGCGACGAAACTGCAACGGTCGCTCGGCGACCGGCTGCCCGCCGTGGCGGCGCGGGCACCGTCGCTGACGGCCCGGTCGACGGCGGGCGAGGTGGTGGTGGCGTACGTGCGGGACCAGGCGGCCGCGATCTCCCGTAATGACCCGCTAGTCCGCCGGGATGAGGCAGACGCGGTGCATCACATGCGGGTTGCCTGCCGCCGGGCCCGCAGCGCCCTCCAAGCCTTCGGCAGCATCATCGACCGCCAGGCGACCAGGCCGCTGTGCGAGGAACTGAAGTGGCTCGCGGCCGCGCTCGGTCAGGCGCGCGATACCGAGGTGCTGCGGGACCGGCTCATCGGCGAGCTGAACGCCATCCCTCCGGCCCTGGTGGTCGGGCCGGTGGAGGCGCACATCACTGCGTACTTCACCGCCGAGCTTGCCACGGCGCGCGACACCGCGCTGCGGGCACTCGACGGGCAGCGCTATCTCCAGCTGCTTAATGACCTGGATGCGCTCCTGGCCGACCCGCCGGTAACGTCCCTGGCCAAGCGCAAGGCGGGCAAGACGCTGGCCAGGCCGGTTGCCCGGGCGAGACGTCGACTGGAGTGCGCCCTGGCCGCCGCGCCCGGCGCAGATGACCGCGACGCAGCGATCCATGAGGCGCGCAAGGCTGCCAAGCGGGCACGGTATGCCGCGGAAGCGGCACTGCCCGCCCTCGGCGGCACGGCCCGGCGCCAGGTCGCGCGTAGCGAGGAACTGCAGGAACTGCTCGGCGACCACCACGACAGCGTCGTCGCGCGGACGCTGCTGCTCGACCTTGCCGCAAAGGCCAGAACGGCAGGGCACGACACCTTCAGCTACGGTCTGATGTATCAGAACCAGACCACCAGGGCCGCCGAGATCGAGCAAGCCATTGCCCCGCTCCGCCGCCCTCGCGATCGCCATCACCCTGTGGACATGCGGTTTCCCGAATCACCGGGGCTAGGCTGAGGCAATTGCATCGATGTCTGCGGATATGTCAGCACCGGTCACGCCAGATTCGCCGGCTGCCCTCATTAACCGGGAGCTGAGCTGGCTGAGCTTCGCCCGCCGCGTGCTGGCCCTGGCCGAGGACCCGGAGCAGCATCTCCTGGAGCGGGTCAAGTTCGCCGGGATCATGGGGATGATCTACGACGAGTTCGCGATGAAGCGGATCGGCGGCCTGGTCCGGAAGGTCCAGCGGGATGGGAGCAGCCCAGGACCCGAGGACCTGACCCCGGCCGGCGAGCTCGAGGCCTGCCGTGCAGAGCTGCGGTCGCAGCAGGAGCTCGTGGCGACGCTTGTCGAGGAGCGGCTGCGCCCCGCTCTGCGTGACCTTGGTACCCCGATCCTGAATGTCGGTGACCTCGACCCGCCCCAGCGGGACTTCCTGGCCCGGTACTTCGCGGCATCAGTCGAGCCGATCCTCACCCCGCTGGCCGCGGACGCATCACACCCGTTCCCCTTCATCAGCAACCTCGGCCTCAACCTCGCGATCGTGGTCACCGAGCCGGGTCGCCCGCACGGCCGTTTCGTGCGGATCAAGGTGCCGGCTAACCGGCCGCGATGGGTGCCCGTTCCCAGTCAGGCAGGCTGGGTTCCGATCGAGCAGGTAATTGCCGACAACCTGAGCGTGCTCTTCCCCCGGGCGTCGGAGCTGGCGTGCTTCTTCTTCCGCGTCACCAGGGGCGCCAAGGACGATCCGTGGATCGACCAGGCCGCGGACGAGCAAACGGAGCTCTCGCCCGGCGCGATCATCGAGATGGTCACGGCTGAGCTGACGGCCCGCAAATACGCGGGGGTGGTCCGGCTGGAGGTCAGCGACGACATGCCGATGCGGATCCGGCGCTGGCTGGCGACTCAGCTCGGTACCGACCCCGGCGACATCATCGCGACTCCCGGTTTGCTGAGCCTCGGAGACCTCATGAGTCTGCCCGTGGAAGGCCACGCCGAGCAGCGTGATCCTCCGCACGAGCCTGTGACTCATCCGCGGCTGCGGAATCTGGTCCGGGGCGACCCGTCCGCGGTGTTCGACGAGATCCGCCGCGGAGACATCCTCATCCACCTGCCCTACCACAGCTTCGACACCTCGATCCTCCTGCTCCTGCAAAGCGCCGCCGTCGATCCCGCTGTTCTCGCGATCAAGCTCACGATCTACCGCACCGGCCGTCGCTCTCCGATCATCGAGGCGCTCAAGGAGGCGGCCCGTCAGGGCAAGCAGGTGGCTGTCCTCGTCGAGATCACCGCGCGCTTCGACGAGGCGCCCAACATCAGCTGGGGCAAGGAACTCGAACAGGCGGGAGCTCACGTGGCGTACGGCGTGGAGCGGGTCAAGACGCACGTGAAGCTCGCGCTGGTGGTGCGTGAGGAGGCGGACGGCCTCCGCCGGTACGTTCACGTCGGCACCGGAAACTATCATGAGGGGACGGCGCGGCTGTATGAGGACCTCGGGCTGCTCAGCGCCGATGCCGAGCTGGCCGCGCACGCGGCGGCGGTCTTTAACGAGCTGACCGCTGGCATCCCGGCGCCGACCCCAGGCAAGCTGCTGGTGGCCCCGCACGACCTGCGCGAGCGGTTCACCGCGCTGATCCGGCGCGAGGCCGAACACGCCCGCGCCGGACGCCCCTGCGGCATCCGGGCCAAGATGAACCAGCTCCAGGACTCTCAGATGATCCGGGAGCTCTATAACGCCAGCCTGGCCGGCGTCCCCATCGTCCTGAACGTCCGCGGCTTGTGCTGCCTGCGAGCGGGGGTACCTGGCCTGTCACCGACGATCCAGGTTTACAGCACCCTCGGCAGGTTCCTCGAGCACAGCCGGATCTACCGCTTCGAGAACGGCGGCGCCCCGGAGTTCTTCATCGGCTCGGCCGACTTGATGACGCGCAACCTCTCCCGCCGCATGGAGGCAGTCACCCCCGTGTGCGATCCCGTCATCAAGTCCGAGCTGGAGGAGATCCTGTGCACCTACGAGCAGGACAACTGCTCGGCGTGGGACATGCAGCCCAGCGGCGATTACGCCCGCCGGCGGCCCGCCGCGGGTGAGGCCCCGCGGGGCGCCCAGCAGGTGTTCATCGAGCGCGCCATGTCGTCGTGACGCTCCATGTGCCGGTCAGCAGGTCGTCCGAGGCGTGGGTCTCGCTCTACCGAGGTCGTCGGGGGCCTTGAATCCTCGGGCAAGTACGCCCTCGAGGTCGGGCACCGCTGGTTCGCGGACGACGTAGCTGGAGATCCCGAGCCTGGTGTAATGGTCTTATGCAGTTCGACACTTACACCTACGCCGGTGCGCACATTGCGGTGTGGCTCGTCAACCATCCTGCGCCGGAGGCGCCCGCCCTCGCCGCGACGCTGCGCGAGTACGACGTCCATGAACCGGCCGCGACTGCGGCCCACGTGCGGACGCTGCGGCCCTGGACGGAGCGGCTGCGCGAGATATTCCAAGCTCAGACCGTCGCCGAGAAGGCCCAGCGCGCCGACGAACTGCTGGTCGCCAGCGACTGCCGCCCGCGGCTGGTGCGCCACGGACCTGACCTGCCGTTCCACTTCCACTACGCGCCGGTCCGCACGGGGTTGACCGGACGGGTCAAGGCGCTGACCGCGGCCGGCCTGGCGCACGTGATCGACGAGGGGGGAGGGTCGCGTCTGCGGGCCTGCAGCCGGGCCGGCTGCGGCATCGTGTTCCTCGACATCTCCAGGAACGGGCGCCGTCACTTCTGCAGTGTCCGGTGCGCCAACCAGGTCAATGTCGCCAGGCACCGAACCCGCAGACGTGAGGTCATCGCGCGCTCCCCGCAGCGGTCCTGAGCCTGACGAGCGCTGGACGCAAGGCGCTTGCCCTGGCTCGTGGAATGCCTGCAAAATGATTGTCTTAGGCAGTTATTGCTGGGAGCAAGCATGGACGGGAAGGCGCCAGACGACGCGGTCGTGGACGCGGTGCTGACGGCGAGCCGCACGCTCGTCGCCGTGGCCGAGCAATCCCTCGGCGCCGCTGCGGAGGAGACGACGCTCGCCCAGTACCGCGCGCTTGTCGTGCTGGCATCCCGCGGCCCGCAGCGGATGGTGGACCTGGCGCGCGCGTTGCAGGTGACACCGCCGACGGCTGGACGGATGTGCGACCGGCTGGTCCGCAAGGGCCTGGTCCGCCGGCACCGTGCCCGGAACGACCGCCGGGAGGTTCAGGTGTCGATCACGATCGCCGGGCGGGACGTGGTGAACCAGGCGACGGCGCGGCGCCGTGAGTTGCTGGCCGAGATCCTGGGCCGGCTTCCGGAACGTCGGCAGGCGGCGGTGGCCGCGGCACTTCGGTCATTCGCCGCAGCGGCCGGCGAGGTCCCCGACAGTGAGTGGCCGGCGGCCGGGACGAAGGACGCGCGGGCGACCGGATCACCTGCTCGCCCGCTTGCCAGCCGCCTCGGAGAGCGGACGGGGAAGGCAGCACGGCTCACGTCCTAACACGCAGAGAAGGATTGACATGACTATCGCGATAATTGCCGCCGTGGCCGGCGTCTTGATCGCCGCGGCAGCCATCGGCATCCCCCAGCTGGTGCGCATCCGGCATCAGCGAGGGGACGATGACACAGCGGAGTACCTGAAGGAAACCGGCCGATCGGCGGGGGACATCGCGGAGGGCAATGCTGAGGTGAGGGAGCAGCAAGAAGACGATGCGCCGGCGCAGCGGCCGGGCGAACACTGACGCGACTGACGCAACGCCGACGATCCTGATCAGCGGAGCGTCACGCCGTTGTGGTCGTGGCCGCCCGGTTCGAGAAAAAAGGACTGGAACGTCGCCGGAACGGCTCGGGCTGAGGCCGGCCATACTCCTCTGTGCGGCAATCTGGCCCACGACTTTCCTGGTCGCGTGGAAGTCACGACCCTGGACATCAACCAGCCAACTCAGCTCGCATCACGACGCAAGCTCGTGTCGGGCAGGTGCCTTGAGTTGTTGTTCGCGAGTGCCGGGACAACGAACAACGAGCAGGTACCGATTGGCCAGGCGCCAGCGGTCCGGCAATCTGATCGAGCGCGGGAGTTATAGAACTACTACAAGAACCATTATATAAACCTTTAATATGATGCTTCCAGTCCGCGCTTTAGAGGGTGACTAGGCACCCACGGGTGCTCAGATCACCGCACGCGTGCGCGGAGTCAGCTTCGTGTCGAGAGGCGCCGTTACCACCTATCGAAGGTAATGGATATCGAGATCATGCGTTGACTTTCGATTTGCCTATTCAGCTTATTGCTCTGACTTAGCCGAAAAGTTAGTGTCCCTGGCAGGCCCCGCACTGTGGCGGGACCGCGCGTAGCCATTACGCACAAGGGAGGATCAATGAGACGTGCCCGATGGTTGGCACCCTTGGCGGCCGCAGGGCTAGCCCTATCGTTCATGGCGGGTACCGCTACCGCCTCGGTGAGCTCTCATCCGGCGGGAAGGGTAACCCTGGCGGGTTCAGCCGCTCCCGCGCAGGAGCTTGCCCATCCGTCCGGGTCAGTGTCGGCGCGCAGCACCGTGAGCTTCGATTTGTCGCTGAGGCTGCGCAACGCCACCGGCGCAACGCGATTCGTGCGTGAGGTGTCCAGCCCTGGCTCGAAGCTGTTCCATCACTACCTCAGCGACGACCAGTGGGCGGCGCGGTACGGGCCAACCAGGGCCTCGGCGTCGGCGGCGGTGTCCTGGCTGCGCCGCGAAGGCTTCACTGGAATCAAGGTCGGCCCGGTCCGCCTGCTGGTCTCCGCCAGCGGCTCCGCGGCTCAGGTGGAGAAGGCCTTCGGCGTCACGCTCGCCTATTACAACGTGCTTGGCCACCGCGTGCGCCTGGCCAGCGGGCCGCTGTCCGTCCCGCTGTCCGTGGCCGGTGCCGTGGCGGGCACGGTCGGCATCAACCAGTACGTGGCCACCACTTCCCTGTCGCAGACCAGCGCGTCCACCACCGCGACGAAGGCCAAGCCGGACCAGGAGCCGCCGCCTCCGCCTGGTTTCCGTAACCCGCAGCCTTGCTCGGCGTACTGGGGCCAGAAGATCGACACTAAGGACTCGACCTCCCTGTACGCTCCGTACACCGGGCCGCTGCCCTATGACATCTGCGGCTACCTCCCCCACCAGATGCGCAGCGCGTACGGGCTGGCCAAGTGGGTCGCCAGCGGGATCGACGGCTCGGGCGTAACCCTGGCCATCGTCGATGCTTACGACTCGCCAACGCTCCTGTCGGATGCCCAGACCTACTTCAGGCTGAACGACCCGTCGTACCCGCTCAAGTCATCGCAGTTCATCAACGTCGAGCCCCCGACCACTGACGACGATGCCCTGTGCGATGGCAGCGGCTGGTATCCAGAGCAGGCACTGGACGTCGAAGCCTCGCACACCATGGCACCGGGCGCCACGATCATGTTCGTGGGTGCCCAGGACTGCCTCGACTCGAGCCTGCTGGCCGCGTTGCAGACCGCTGTCACCAGCGGCGCGTCTGTGGTCAGCGACTCCTGGGGCGACACCATCGGCGACCTGTTCACCGATGACTCCACGAAGACCGCGTACGACGCCACGTTCATGCTCGCCGACTCGACCGGCGTGAGCGTGCTGTTCTCCAGCGGCGACACCGGTGACAACTTCGCCGACTTCGGCCTGGACGCACCGAACTACCCGGCCTCCAGCCCGTTCATCAC
>JASIBJ010000821.1 GCA_030045215.1 Streptosporangiaceae bacterium
GCTGTGCCTGCAGGTGCCGCGGCAGCCGAAGGACTGGATGTCCGTCACCGAAACGGCGTTCATCCGGGCCGATCCGAGCGCTGTCTGGGCTGTCCTGAGAGTTCCACACTTTATTCCTGCCTCGCCGCGCACGCCGGTTGCCTGTGGTTATGTGCCCGGCACGCCAATCGGTCACCCCGGCGAGATGCACTACTTCGTGGAACGCGGGGAAGACGGAGCGCTGGCCTCGCAGACCGTCGCAGTATCTGCGCTGACGGACGACTTGGAGGCGGTGGTTCACCGAGTGAGGCCACCGTATGACCAGACGCGGTATCGCGTATCCGCGGACGGGGGTAAAGCGAACCTGGAAATGACCTGGACTGGCCCGCCCGGACCTGTCGGCGCCAGCCGCGAGCCGGTCGCGTCCAGTCTGCGCGCTGCCCTGTATCACCTCAAGGCTGCGCTCGAGGACACAGCCGAGCCAGACAGCTAAGAAACCCGCGACTCCCGCACAATTACGCACGGCCGCGGGCTCGCTCGGCAGCATGCTCTCGTGCCGCTCGTCGGTTACTGCAAGTCTTTGCAGCAGGACTGCTCAGCCCTCAGCGCTTGCCGTCCAGGCGCTGCAGGGCGCGATTCGCACCGGTCATCGTCGCCGAGACACTAGCGAGTTCGTCCTGGGCGGCGCACCGTCCGGTGGTCTTCGCCCCGCAGCGACGGGCAGTCTCGCGTACCTGGACAATTACTTTCGTACCGGCCCAGCCAACTGTTACAGTCCAGCCGAGGCCTTTCGAGGCCGGACGGGGGCAGCGATGCGGGCCGCACGGTTCTGGTCCTGGCCGATCGCGGTGATCGGCGGTGGCTGCATCATCGCGGCGGCGGCGCTCGGTATCGGCACCATCAGCGAGGCCGCGAAGCTGTCCGCCTACCACGACGCGCGCCCGTGCCCGGCTGGCGCTCCGGGCGGCAGCAGCTGCCTGCAGACGATACCCGGCACCGTGACCGCCGTGACCGAGTTCCCCGGCGGCTACCGGGTCAGTCCGGATTACGCGCTGGACGTGCGGACCCGTTCCGGGACCCTCGACCTGGGATTCAGCTCCGATAACCCGATGCTCGCCTACGCCACCGATGGGAGCCCGGCGACCGTAACCATGTGGCGGGACATCGCGGTGTTGGTCTCGACCGACGGGCGGTCCGCGCCGACCGTCGGCGTGCCGGAGACGGCGCTCGCCCGCGACCTTGGGAACACCGAGAAGAGCCTGGCCGTGGGGATCTTCCTGATCTTCGCGTTCATGGGCGCGCGGATGCAGCAGCGCCGGGCCGGGCCGGGGCCGGTACGGCCTCTGCGCCACCTGGCGATGATCGGGCTGCTTCTCAGCGCTTTCGTGCTGGTCGGTGCCGCCATCGGTCTCGGCGGGCAGCCATCCCGGCTGGCACCGGACCTGATCGGCACTGGCATCGGGCTGGCCGTGGTCACCGGGCTGACGGTCTGGGCCGGGGTCAGGCTGCGGCGAAACGCCGCGTCCTCAGAGGCCGGCCATGGCGGCCAGCCCGCTCATGCCCGTTACACGACCTCCTCGCCGGGATATGACGCGCCGCATCCGCCCGGCCACGTCCAGGCGGCCTGGCGCGCCGGCGGGGCGGCCGGGCTCGCTGGTCCGGCGCGGCCGCGGCTGAGCCCAGGTCAGCGCACGGTGGTGTGGCGCCGGGCGGTCGGCACTTTCGCATTCCCGTTCCTGATGCCGGGCCTGATCGTCGGCGTGCTGTTCGGGATCGGGCTCACGGCCCACGACGGCCCCCAGGCGCGCGCCTACCAGGACGCTCCCGCGTGCACGGGCCAGGCCAACGTGGCCAGCTGCGCCGGCTACTTCACCGCGTACGTCAACGGGGTGCGGACGTCGGCCACCGGGGCCGGCGGGGCGGAGGTGTCGTTCGCGACGCCGCCACGCGGCGTGATCAACGCGTGGGGCGACTTCTGGGGCAACGTCGCGCCGACCGCTGAGTCTTACGAGCAAGGGCACACGCTAACAACGATCAGGGCGTGGCGCGGGACGATCGTCGGAGCCCAGTTCGGCAACACGTGGCAGTGGGTCAACGGCGCCCCGCCCGGGGACACCGCCCCAGTGATCCTGCTCGCCACGTGCTTCGCGCTGCTCCTGCTCGCGGTGCGGCTGCGCGTGCACAGCCTGGCCCGCCACGCTGCCGTATCGGGGGCCGATCGCCGGCGCCTCATCCTCGAGGACGCCGGACAGACGGTCACCGCGGCGGCAGGGGTCGTCCTGCTCGCGGCCGGCTTCTGGCCAGGTGCGCTCCTGGCCCTGGGCGCACTGGCGTGGCTTGGGCTGTCGGTCCGGGCCGTCACCCGGCGGGGCCGGACGCGGCTAGGCCTGCAGCACGCGGCCTGAGCCGGCCAGGCCGACCGCCGACCTTCCCCTTCTCAGGCGGCCGATCACCCGCCTCCGAGCAGGTACGGCTAGGCACGACATGCCGACCTGGGCGCCTATCGGGCGCGATCAGCGCCCTTGCTGGCGCTGCACGACCTGGTTGAGGAGGCGCATGAGCGCCTTCCACGGAGGCAAGCGCGAGCGATCATGAGAAATAGGCTTTCGGCGTCCCGCAGTAGTCGAACACTAAGTCGGAAAACTCACTTGAACTTGGATCTCCTATCGGAGCGGATCACGACAATCGAACTCGCACTATCAGCTTGGGAATCTGAGCGGCACTGCCGCTCACCCGCCTTGAGCTGCGATGCGGGCTGACCAGTAGTACCCGCCACGGACCGCGTTGCGCCAGGGTTAATGGCCCGCCAACGGCCGGTTGGCCCCGCCTGTAGTTTCTGCCGACCTTCCACTCTTCAGGCCTGGCGGTCATTGCAAGCCGACGTTCCGGCCGTGGCTTCGCTGTTCCCAGTTTCAAGATCACTCTCACTTGACGGTCTCCAGTTCATAGGCTGTCTCTACTGGGGATCGCCACAGTCCAGTGATCCTGACCCTCGTCCTTGCCTTCGGGGTGGTCGTCATCTGCTGTAGCTGCTCAGGGGTGAGCCACGGCCCTGACTTGGCTCAATTAGTGCCGAGCGCGCTGAAGCGCTTCGAGCTACGGCGCGTTCACACAACAGTCAGGTAGAACCGCGTCTGGCGGGCGTCCGCCTGCTAAAGGGGCTGGCGGATAGCCCCCAAGCAGTACCCGAGCTCCTCGGGGGCCTCCTTCCCAGCCCATGAGAGGTCTGGAGAGGCGAGCGTGGAGAGGATCACATCCAGGATTGCCACCGCGTCAGCGGGGTCGTGCCAGACGATCGGGAAGCCAGAGAGGTCTGGTTCATCCTGCGCCTCTTCGGCCAGGCGCGCGATGACGTCGTCTGGCACGTCGGCGTGCCCGTCAAAGGCCGACAGCGGTATGCGGCCTGCGGCCGTGGCGATCGCGTCCAGATCCTTATAAGCACGCAACACCGGGACGCCCTCATCGCAGAGACTGTGCCTCTGACCATCTTCAAAGACCGGCCACAGCGCGACGCTCATGCCATCCGCTGTAACTGGCAGCCCACTGAATCTAGGCTCAGCTTGAGCCACTGGATACCGGAGGCGTCGGATGCCCGTCTGCTGGCAGATTTAGTCACTATGAAGCGGCCGGCTCCGGGTGACCGTCAGAGCCGTTGGCTGGTGTCGCGGGTCGCCGGAAGCTGGCAGTTGCAGTTACTCCAGCTAGCCGGGGCCGTAATGGCGGACGGGAGCCGGCCGTCATTTCTAGTGTGACACCGTCGGCGGGGCCGATCCATCTGGGAATGGACACCTCGAAGAACACGATCGTGGCGGGCATCTTGATGCCGGGCGAGGAGGTGCCGGTCCTGGACCGGATCTGGAACGACGAGGGCTCGGTGCGGGACCTGATCGGCCGGCTCGGCGACCGGGCCGCGCTGCGGTGCTGTTATCAGGCGGGGCCGTGCGGGTTTGAGCCGCACCGGCTGCTGGCCTCGATGGGCGTGGCCTGCGATGTGGTGGCGCCGTCGCTGATCCTCCGCCGGGCCGGGAACCGGGTCAAGACCGACGAGCCCTATTGCTTAGGAGATCGTCTCGGTCACCTCCGTCGCCTGGTCGATCCCAGCTCAGCCGCCCTACTCGCTTGCCCGGAGTGACCGCTGTTCGCCCTGATTCACTGCCCCGCCGGGCACGTGGCGTGTACGGGCTAACCTGCCGTTTACGAGATCACGGAAGCTCGCTGATGACATGGCGAGGCGGCTGGTCGCAGTGTCAGAGGCAGTCCGACTCCGTCCGGCTCCATGCACTGCCTTGGCTGCACTGTTGGCTGCAAAGCAGAGCCGACGGTTTTACAGGGAGTCGGCGGCCGATCCTGTCGGGTCGGCCTGACCTGGGGTGCGACGGTCGTAACGCTTCAATTGCCAGGCCGGCGCTTCGCCATGGTTGCGAGCGTCGGGTTCATCGATGGCAAGCCGACCCGGCCCGCATGAAGCTTGTTCCGGAGTTGACGCGTGGCTAGGGCACTAGCGATGATCACAGCACCCGGATCGTTGGGTGCAGGGATGGCGATGGATTCGACGGCGTTGCCCGCAGGTGAGCGGGTGTGGCGCTTGACGTGGCCCGGCCGTCTTCTCGCTGCGGGCTTCGCTGCGTTCTTCGGCCTGGTGGCGGTCATCTCGCTGGTGGGTCACGCTTCGGTGGGGGTCCACCTGCTGGCTGTGCCGTTTGCCGGGTGCATGGTCGTAGCCGTGTGCGTGGCGCGCAGCAAGGTCGTACTGACACTCGACGCCCTGCTGATACGCAATCCTTTCGGCGTGCACCGCATACCGCTCAGCCAAGTCACATCAGTGACCAATCTGCGTAGGGGCTCGATAACGCTGACAACGGCCGGCGGGGCGCGGATTGAGATCTTCGCCGTGCATACCCCGGTCCTGGCCTGGATCATGCGTCGGCATTCTCGCGCTAACCAGCTGATGGAAGCGATCGAGGACTGCGCGATAGCCTCCGGGGCTCGCATCAAGTATCTGCGCAGCGCGGTTGGCGCGGCTCCGGCCGAATTTCCCAAGTCTGCTGTGCCAGCCACCCAGCAGCATCGACGCCAGGAGATCGGCCAAGAAAGTTCGCCATTGCGCAGCCCGGCGGTCGCAGGAGCCGACGCGTTAGGTGCCGAGGACGGACACCGATTCCCGATTCGCGCCTGGTACCCGGGTTACCGCTCAGCCGAGGTGGATGCACTGATGACGCGGATCGAGTCGAGCCTTGGCGCGGCTGCCGGGTCTGATCGGGGGGTGACTGCGGCGGATGTCCGGGCGGCCAGGTTCGGGGTAACTCGCCGCGGCGGATATGACCAATCAATGGTCGACGAGGCTCTAGAGGCATATGCCGAGCGGTTGGAGTGGGCAGAGGGAGGGTAAACGCCCGTGACCAAGCCAGTGCGGAGCTGACCGCGCGATCACAGATGCGATCGACACTCACGTCCAGGCCGAGTACACCGATGATGACCAGGACGATGAGGGCTCGTCGGGGGCGCGAGTCCCGGCGGGCTAATGGCCCATTAATGGCCCGGCCACCGGCATTCATGGGCAATGAAGAAGGCCCGGCCGCGGCGGTCACCACCTCTACCTGGGCCTTCGCGATGGAGCGGGTGACGAGAATCGAACTCGCACTATCAACTTGGGAATCTGTCGTATCGGCCCAGTTGGAGGCCCTGAGCTGCGCATTCGGATATCCACGAGTGACTCTGATTGCCCAGGGTTCGCCGACGTTAATGGCAAGCCAATGGCGCGGCGATCTTGTTAATCGGCAGGTGCGATCAACGTTATTCGTCAGAGGGCTATGGGGCCCCCGCGGGCTGACTGCCTCGCACCCGGAAGGGCTAGCATCATGCCGGCAGCCCTGCGTGTCGGCGGCCGATGGCTCCGGCAGAGACGATGCGCTGGAGAAGTGCGGTCGGCTGGCCTGGTCGCTGTCTTGTGCCGCGCGGACATGCACCACTAGAAGGCCAACAGGAGGCAGCGACGTCTACCGTCCGAGCATGGACATTGACTGGAACGCCGAGATGGTCGATCAGCTTGAGCGGCGCTGGCAGCATCAGCTTCGGCCGCCAGCTCGACGAACAGATCCACCATGGCGCCGAAAACTCCACCCGCTCTGCAGATCGCGGCTGACGGCATGCCGGCTGCTTTTCCGCCAGGGCTTGCCGGGCGCACTCGCTCGCGTCGTTTACTCCTTCTCGCTGGGAGCTGATATCCGCGGCGCTGCTAGGGCACCCGACCGACGGTGGCCAGCCGGCCGACGACAGGTTCGAAGGCATCGATGAGATGCGGGAACAAGGTGATGTAGGACACCCCGGTCTCTTCTCTGACGCGAAGTATCTGCTCGACGATATCCGCCTCGGTTCCGAACGCCAGGTAGGGCGAGTCGAGCAGGTCGTCGACGCTGACCTCGGCGTCTAGGACGAACTGCGGGAGCCGTCGGTCGAGGTCGCCGAGGAACGAGGCGGCGGCGGCCCGGCGATCGGTGGTCACCACTGCATCGAGAATCAAGATGTTGATCTCCAGTTCGTCCCAGCGCGCGCCGGCGGTCTCGCGCACCAGGGCGACCTTGTCCTTCAGTGACTTCAGCGAGAGCTGGCTCGCGCGCAGGAAACCTTGCGCCGCCGAGGCCGGGAGAACGCTGACGATGTCGGCCTCCGCAGCAGCGAAGGTCAGCAGCCGACGGCCGCCTCCGCCCAGCATCAGCGGTATGCATGGGCGCTGAGCCGGCGGCGGGTACGGCGGGTAACCACGGACCTGATAGTGCACACCGTCGTAGCTGAACGTCTGGCCGTTGAAGGCCATTTTGGCGATCTTCACCGCCTCCGCGAGACGCTCGAACCGGACAGCGCCGCCCTCGAAAGCCATGCCCGCCATCTCGTACTCGACGGACAGATAGCCGGCGCCCATGCCCAGCTCGAAGCGGCCGTCGCTCAGTACGTCGAGGGTTGCAGCGTCCTTGGCCATCACTAGGGGGTGGCGGAAGTCGTTGCACAGGACGCACGAACCAATACGCAGCCCAGTGTT
>JASIBJ010000822.1 GCA_030045215.1 Streptosporangiaceae bacterium
ACCGCGTCGTAGATCTTGGCCAGCAGCGCTTCGCCGCCAAGCAGTGACGATGGCGGGTCGATCGAGGTGTCGGGAAACAGCGCGTCGAAGGCGGGGTGCATGTCGTTGTGGCCGTACAGCAGGTTCGGCTCGATAAACGAATACGTGGGCAGGTTGCCGCTGGCCGCGTCCTCCAGGAAGCGGTCGGTCGTGACGAACTTGGTCGGAAAGTGCCGCCACAGCCGGGGTGCGTGAATGATCCCGGTCAGTGAGACGTGGCTCGGCGGGTCGCAGTAAACGCGCCAGCTCAGCCCTTGCCGGTCCAGCCGCTCGAAGATCGTCTCGGCGTCGTTGTGCAGCGGGAACGCATCGGCCGGGGTCAGGTTGTCCACATACCCCGACGAGCTCGCGGCGTGGAAGAACGACCGGTTCGCGAACGTCTGCGACGGCACCTCGCAGAACCAATGATCGAACGTGGCGAACCCGCGGGCCAGGGCTGAGGTGACGGGCATCTGGTCGGGCGTGTAGCCGGTCATAATCTGCGCGAACTCGTCATAGCTCGGTTGCCTGCCCATCTCGGCAGCAAACGAGCTGATGTAGTCGGCGACAAAGCCGTCCATAGTGGGTGGCTGCCGTGAATCGGCTGGAGCGTTGTACGGCGGTCTCATCTTGGCCGCGGGCACCCCTCGGTTGGCCGGATCGACGATTCCGAACAGTTGCGCATTGACGTGCTCGTATTCCTCGCCGGGGTCGGGACTCGGCGTGTTCATGTTCACCGCGATGCCGTAGGGCACCGAGGTACGGCCGCCCTGGTCGGCCGCCCACTCCGGGATCGGGTTGGCCAGGTCCAGGCCCGCTACACCCTCGAAAGAGGGCACCTCACCTGGCTGGTAGAGCCGGCCGAGCAGGTTATCGAAGGACCGGTTCTCAAACATCAGCACGACGACGTGATCCAGCGCGTTGGCGCGGTCAAGACGCGGAATCGTCAAGTTCCCTCCACCTGGCAGCCATCCAGCCTTAACCCTCGATATAAGTATCGGGCCGTGCTGCTAGATCGCCTCCAGCCGGGCTAGCCGTTCGACGCCAGCCCGGCTGGCCGTTCGCCGCCAGCCGGGCTAGTCGTTCGCGGCCGGGTGCCTTCGCTGCGCGCGGCCGCGCCTCGGTAGTGTCGCCGCCATGGAGATTCGCGAGGTGGCCGTCGTAGGCCTGGGCACGATGGGGGCGGGGATTGCCGAGGTGTTCGCCCGCGCCGGCATCGGCGTAGTGGCGATCGAGGTCGACGCCGACGCCCTCGGGCACGGCCTGGGCATCCTGGAGGCGTCGCTGGCCAAGGCCGTGAGCCGCGGAAAGCTCACGGAGGCGCAGCAGGCTGAGATCTGGGGTCGGATCCGGCCCGCGGCCTCGTTCAGCGACGCGGCCAGGGTCGACCTGGCGATCGAAGTCGTCCCCGAGCGGATGGAGATCAAGCGGCAGATCTTCACGGAACTGGACCGCGTCTGCAGCCCGGAGGCCGTCCTCGCCACGAACACCTCCTCGCTGTCGGTTACGGCAATCGCGGCCGCGAGCAAGCACCCGGGTCGCGTAATCGGGATGCACTTCTTCAACCCGGCGCCGGTCATGCGGCTGGTCGAGGTGGTCTCGACCGTCCTGACCAGCCCGGCGCTAACGGACCAGGTGGCCGATCTCGCCCGGCGCCTGGGCAAGACCCCGGTGCGGGTCGGCGACCGGGCCGGGTTCGTGGCCAACGCGCTGCTCCTGCCCTACCTGAACCACGCGGTCAGGCTGCTCGAGGCCGGCTATGCCAGCCGCGAGGACATCGACAGGGCGGCCACGGTCGGGATTGGCCTGCCGATGGGGCCGCTCGCGCTGCTGGACCTGATCGGCCTGGACACGTCGCTGTCGATCCTGGAGGTGCTGCAAGCCGAGTTCGGCGGCCCGCGGTATGCCCCGGCCCCGCTGCTGCGCCGTCTCACTGCCGCCGGGAGGACCGGCCGCAAGGCGGGCCGAGGCCTCTATGAGTACGCCGATGATGCCCGTGACGATGACGATAAGGGCGGGAACGAAGCGGCTCCCTCGTCGCCGTCGACCGTCACGCTGATCGGCTCCGGCCGGGCGGCCGAAGCCGAGCTCGCGAGCGAGGTCGCGGCGGCGGGCATCAACGTGACCAGGAACCCGGCGCACCCCTCCGACTTGATCGTGATCGTCGCCGGGCCCGATGAGCAGGTGCTGACGGCCGCGATCGCCACCGGCCGGGCCGAGCAGGCAGTCGGGTTTCACCTGGCCGCGCCCGGTCTGGTTGAGGTGGTCAGCACCTCGATGACCGACCCGGCCTACGCCGCGGCGGCCACGGCGCTCGCGGACCGGATCGGCAAGAAGGCAGTGCGCGCACCGGACCGGCCGGGGTTCCTGGTTGGGTCGCTGCTCTACCCGCACCTGGCCGACGCGGTCCGGATGGTTCAGGACGGCTATGCGAGCGTCGGCGACGTCGACACGGCGATGACGCTGGGCTGCGCGTACCCCCAGGGACCGTTCGAGCTTCTGAACAAGATGGGCCCGGCAGCGGTCCTTGACGGGCTGCGCGGAATGCAGGTCGGCTACGGCGATCCGGCGTTCGCCGCGCCGCCGCTGCTAGCCGAGCACGCGGTCGCAGGCACCGGCTTCACCGGATAAGCGCCGGGACGGCGGCAGGTGAGCCCGCGCCGGGTTCAGCGGCGCGCTCCCGACGAGCCGAGCAGGCCGCGCCGGGTTCAGCGGCGCAAGCCGGCCGAGCCGGCCACGGGGGGATCCGCTGGGTCGCCTCCCCGGGGTGACGCCGTCGACGACCAGACCTCGGCCAGGCTGGGCCCGCCCGAGGTGCAGGAATGGCCGGATGGGGACTGGATCGTCAGGCGCGTGCCCGGCGCCGCGGCCACGAAGCTGTACCGCTGCCCTGGTTGCAATCAGGAGCTGCGGCCGGGGACGGCCCACGTGGTCGTCTGGCCGGCCGATGCGCAGGGTGCCGCAGGCAGGCGGCACTGGCACAATGCCTGCTGGCAGCGCCGTCCGCGGCGACCAGGGCCGCAGGCGAGGAGCAAATGACCGAGATAACCGCCGGCACCATCCTGCCGGCCCGCCGTGAGCCGATCACGCTGCAGACCTCCGACGGGCTGACCCTGGTCGGCGAGCTTGCCTTGCCGGCGAGCCGCGAGCCAGTGGCCACGTTGATCGGCCTGCACCCGCTGCCGACCCACGGCGGCATGATGGACAGCCACGTGCTGCGCAAGGCGTCCTACCGTCTGCCCGCTCTCGCGGATCTCGCGGTGCTCAGGTTCAACACGCGCGGCACCTTCTCGGAGCACGGGACAAGCGGCGGCCAGTTTGGCGAGGGCGAGGCCGAGCGACACGACGTGGCTGCCGCGATCGGCTACGGCGCGGACCACGATCTGCCGCGCCTCTGGCTGCTTGGCTGGTCGTTCGGGACCGAGCTGGCGCTGCGCTGGGGCCTTGATCCCGACGTCGAGGGCGCGATCCTGCTCTCCCCGCCGCTGAAGCGGGCAACAGACGCTGAGCTGGACGCCTGGGGCCGGTCGGGCAAGCCGGTGCTGGCGCTGGTGCCTGAGCACGATGATTATCTGCAGCCCGACGAAGCGCGCGAGCGTTTCGCCCGGATCCCGCAGGCCGAGGTGATCGGGGTGCCCGGCGCCAGGCATTTGTGGGTCGGGGAGCGCTTCGTGCGGATCGTGCTGAACGAGATCGTGCGCCGCGTCAACCCGGCGGCTTGGCCGCTGCCTACCGAGTGGAAGGAGTCATCGTGAGCCTGTTCGACCTGACTGGCAAGACCGCATTCGTGACCGGCGCGTCGCGGGGCATCGGCCGAGTGATCGCGGTCGCGTTCGCCGACGCGGGCGCGGATGTCGCTCTCGTCGCGCGCAGCGCGGACGGGCTGGGCGAGACCGCCGAAGCGGTCGAGGCCGTGGACCGCAAGGCGTGTGTCATCGCGGCCGACGTGACGAGCTACGACGCGGTCGCGGACGCGGCGGCCGAGGCGATCGACCGGCTCGGGCACGTCGACATCGTGGTGAATAATGCCGGCGGGTCTAACTTCATGGTGCCCTTCAGGGACCTGCGGCTGTCTGGCTGGGACAAGCTCCTTCGGCTGAACCTGGACTCGGCTGTTTACGTCTGCCATGCGTTCGCAGGCCACCTGCTGGAGCGCGGCAGCGGCTCGGTGATCAACGTCGCGTCTGTCGCGGGAGTGGCCGCCGCTCCGACCATGAGCCCGTACGGCGCGTCCAAGGCCGCCCTGATCTCGCTGACCAAAACGCTGGCGGCCGAGTGGGGCGAGGCCGGGGTTCGCGTCAACGCTCTGTGCCCCGGCTGGACGGCGACGGCGCTGAATCGGACGCTGTGGGAGGACCCGGTCATCGGGCCGGCTACGGTGGCGACCTCGGCCATGAAGCGGTGGGCCAGCCCAGACGAGATGGCGGGTCCGGCCGTGTTCTTGGCCAGCGATGCATCCTCGTTCATGACCGGCCAGACGCTGATCGTCGATGGCGGCCAGACGATCAGCGCCTGACGGCCGCGGGTCGCGACCGGGACGCCGGACGCTTCGGCAGGTGCCGACACGTCCGGCGCCGAGAATGATGGGATGCCACTGCAAAACCGGGTCCGGCCCGACGGCGAGATCGTCGCCTCCTCCGCCCGCGGCCTGCTGATGGGCAACCGAGGCTGCCTGCACGGCCAGGGTCGCGAACTTGGAGTCAGCCGCTGGAGGTCGAAACTGTGGATCGGCTGCGTGCTTGACTGGCGGTGCAGGCGACGCGACCCGATGCCGCCTGGGCGCTGGACCGCCCTGTTCTTCCTGGACGAGGCGACCGCCCTGGCGGCCGGGCACAGGCCCTGCGCGTACTGCCGCCGCGCCGACTACAGGGACTTCGCCGAGGCCTGGCGGTTGGCGGCGGAACTGCCCGCGCGGCTCCGCGCGGTGGAGATGGACGGGCGGCTGCACGCCGAACGGACCGACAGGAACCGGCATACGCGCACGCACCTGCGCGACGTCGCCGGCCTGCCCGAGGGCGTAATGATCCGGACCGGCGACGGCGTGAGCCTGCTGGTTGAGGGCCAGCTCCGCTCGTGGTCGCTTACCGGGTACGGCGGTCCCCGGCCAGCGCCGTCCTCGGGCCGGGTAGAGGTACTGACGCCGCCGTCGATTGTCGCGGCGCTCGCCGCAGGCTACCGCCCGCTCATCCACCCGACCGCTGCGGGCAGCGCCGGGCGTGACTGGGACATGCCGGAAGGTATGCGCGGCCAGCTCCGCCGGCGTAAGCGTAACTAAGGCCCGCCGACCCGGTCACGTGTGACGGGCCAGCGGGCCTCAGCCGATGACTACCAGTGCCAGCCGGCGGAGCACGCCCCGAACGCAGGCGTGAATGCCGCCGTTACTCAGTCCACCATTCGTCTTCGCCCTCGCCCTGCTTGCCGGCGGGGGCCTGCTGCTTGGCGCCGTTGGGAGGCGCCGAGTGCCTGGCCGTTGCGGCGGCCCGCTCCGGCTCGCCAGGGGCCGACGTGCCAGCGGTGACGGCCTTGGTCGCAGGCGCAGGCACCGCGGTCGGCTGCGGGCTCGGCTTGAGCGCGTCGGCCAGGCCCGGCATTTGCGCGCCGAGTAGCTGGCTGATCTGCGCCAGGTGAGCGCCGACGCTTTCCTTCTGCTTGTTCAGCTCGTCGACCTGACGCTGTGCGTGGCTGCGGATCCGCTCGGTCTCGGCCTTGACATCGGCCAGCAGCTGGTCGGCCTGGGCCTTGGCCTGGGCGACGATGCCGTCGGCATTCTTCTTGGCGTTGCTGACGAGCTGCTGCGAGTGCTGGTCGGCCTCCCGCCTGGTCTGCTCGGCCTGGATGCTGGCCTTGCTGGCCCGCTCCTCGGCGATGGCGGCGCGCTGCTCAGCCTCGGAGACCATCTTCTGGGTCGCCGCCTGCGCCCCGGCCAGGCGCTCAGCCTCCTGCCGCTCGGCTTCCTCGCGGCGGGCGGCCAGCTGGATCTCGAACTCGGCCTCGGCCTGGGCCCGCTGCGCCTCGCTGTCCTCGAAGGCCCGCTGAGCCTGGCTGCGCATTTCGTCAGCTTGCCGCTTGGCGGTCGTGAGGATCTCGTCCCTGTCCTTCTTCGACGACGCTCGCATCTGCGCGACCTCGCGCTCGGCCGTCGTCCGCATCTTGGCGACTTCGCGCTCATTTCCGGCACGCTTGTCCGCCACCTCGTGGTCGGCGGCGGCCCGCAGTTTGGCGACCTCGCGATCGGTGGTCGACCTCAGCTCGTCTGCCTCCCGGCCCGCCTTCGTGCGGATGGACTCGGCCTCGCGCTCAGCGGAGGAGCGCTGGTCGTCGGTCTCGCGCTTGGCCAGGGCCCGCATCTCGGCGGCCTCGTTCTCGGCCGACGCCCGTGCCTCGGCCGCGGCGACCTTGGACGCCGCGCTCAACTCGTTGGCTGCGGTCCTGGCCTCCTGCACGATCTCGGTGGCCTGCTCTTCGGCCAGTCGCAGCAGCTGCTCGATCCTCGAGCCAAGGCCGGAGTAGGTCGGCCGCTCCTGCTCCTGGATCTGCCGGTGTGCCTCAGCCAGCTCGCGCTGGAGGGCCTGTGCATGCTCTTGGTGCTTGCGCACCTCGCTATCAAGCTTCTCCAGGTGGCTGGTCACCTGCTGCGGGTCGTAGCCCCGCATCACCCTGGAGAAGTCGGGGACTTCCACGAAGAAATTGCTCAGCTGAGCATCGATGTCGGGCTGCATTTGCCTAATCCTGGGTAGAGGGGAGGTTCGCGCACCGATGCGACCGCTAGCTATGTCCATGAGGCCAGGCCCGGCAGCTATTGCTCACGCTGCCGACCGCCCGGCGGGCACGCAATCGCGCTCACCCGGTGCTGGCAGCGTACTCTCCTGCTGACCCGTTGGCGGCACGTTCGCGGTCCCTGATCGTAAAGATACGTGTTTTGTGTATATGTAATATACGTTCCGTGATTTAATCATGAACCGATAACCTATTATAGCTGGTTATAGCA
>JASIBJ010000823.1 GCA_030045215.1 Streptosporangiaceae bacterium
GTGCCCGCATACACCATCCCCGCGACTCACCCGGCCATCCGGGCGGCGACGGCAGCGCTCAGAGCCGTGTACCCCGGTCAGCCCGTACTGCTGACCTGCATGGGCGGCACGCTCCCCGCGACGTTCCTGTTCGAGCGGGCGCTCGGCGCCAAGACGCTGTTCTTCTCGTTCTCGGTCGCCGACGAGAGGCTGCACGCGCCGAACGAGTTCTTCCGGGTCCGCCGGCTGGGCGAGGGGATGCGCGCCTGGGAGGCGCTCTGGAGGCTGCTCGCCGACGGACCGCACCGGCTGGCGACCAGGGAGGACAACGGTGCCTGAGACTCCGTACACGGCTTACTCCTACCTGCCGGACGGCCAGATCCCGAGATTCGGGCTCGCGCCCGAGTTCGGCCGCGTCCCGCCGCATGACCTCGGCCTGACCCAGGCCCAGGCCCATCGGGCGGCCGCGCTGCTGCGCGACAGCGTGGTCATCAGCCTGCATGATCACCCGGTCAGGTTCCCCGCGCGGATGGAGCAGACCCCCGAGTACAACAGAACCGGACGTCAGCACGCCGCCTACGCAGGCCTGATGGCCTCCGGCCTGACCGTCGTGTTCGACAACATGATGGACGGCACGGCCTGCGTGACCGGGAATGCGCCCTGGCGATGGGATGACGTGATCACCGACCTCGGCATGCGCCAGGCCGACCTGGCCCACGCGCCCGGGTTCATGACGATCCGCGCGGTCGCCGACATCGACGAGGCACACCGCTCCGGCCGGGTGGGCCTGGTGTTCGGGCTGGAAGCGGCGACGCCGATCGAGAACGAGATCGACCGCCTTGACGTGCTCTACGGCCTCGGGATCCGTCAGATCGGGATCGCCTACTCTGACGCCAACGCCCTCGGCAGCGGCCTGAGCGAGACAACCGATGGCGGCCTGACCGCGCTCGGCCGGCGCGCGGTCGCCCGGATGAACGAACTCGGGCTCGCGATCGACCTGTCGCACTCCTCCGACCGGACCGCGCTCGATGTGTGCGAGCAAACTGACAAACCCGTACTGATCACCCATGCCGGGGCTCGCGCCGTATGGAACACGGCGCGCATGAAGCCCGACCACGTCCTGCGGGCCGTGGCCGCGACCGGCGGAGTGATCGGAATGTCCGCCGCGCCTCATACCACGCTGTCGGGCGCGCACCCGCGGCACAGCATCGAGTCCGTGATGGATCACTTCCGCTACTGCGCCGACCTGGTCGGCATCGAGCACGTGGCGTTCGGCCCGGACACGCTGTACGGCGACCATGTCCGGTTGCACACGATCTTCGCTCGGTTCCTCAGCCTCGCTGCGTCCCGCGGGCCCGTCTTCGAGCCGGTGGACTACGTCGACGGCCTCGAGAACCCGACGGAGAACTTCGGCAATATCTGCGGCTGGCTCGTCAGGGAGGGCTTCGACGACGACGCGATTCGCGCCGTTATCGGGGAGAACGTGTACAGGACGCTGCGGGCCGCGTGGGTGCCCTAACGAAACTTCTGCGGCGTTGCGGACCTGATCTGCGACGATTACCGATAGTTAGCGCAGGGTTGCGATCTTGTAACCTTGCTCGGATGGAAAACATGCTGTGTCCCGAACTGATCGGGCGCAGCGCCGAACTCACCGCGCTGATCGCCGCGCTGGACGCGGCGGATGAGGGCCACGGCGGCGTTGTGTTCGTCACGGGAGACGATGGAGTCGGGAAAACCAGGCTGACGCGAGTCCTGAGCGCGCAGGCGACTGACCGCGGACTTGAGGTGCTGACCGGCCGGGGCACACGCTCGGCCGTGCCTGCCCCGTACCGTCCGGTGGCAGAAGCGCTGCTGGGAGCCGCGCGGGCCGGGGTCGTGCCCGATACGCCGGATATGCCGGTCATATCAAATTACCGCGCGGCGCTGGGATCGCTTGTGCCCGAGTGGCAGCGGCCCGGCGACGACACCGCGCACGTGACGCCGATGGTCATCGGCGAGGCGCTGCTGCGGATCCTGGCCAGGCCAGGCGGGCCTGGCGGCCTGGTCGTGCTCGAGGATCTGCATTGCGCCGATCCGGAGACACTCGCCATCGTCGACTACCTCGCCGACAACATCGCGAGAGCCAGGGTCCTGTGCGTTGCCACCTTGCGCACCAGCGAGCCCTCGGCCTGCCTGGAGTTGATGCAGGCCGTGACCGCCAGGCGGGGCGCAACCCGGATTGACGTACCGAGGCTGTCGCCCGATGACGTCGCCGCGATGGCGGCGGCATGCCTGTCGGCTGACGTGCCGCCGCCCGGTGTCGAAACGCTGCTGGCCGACTGTGACGGGCTGCCGTACGCGGTCGAGGAGATCCTGACCGCCGCCGTCTCCTCCGGCGGGCTGGTCCGCGACGAATCTGGCTGGCGGGTCGACGCCGACGTCTCGACCCGCGTTCCAGACTCGATCGCCGGATCTGTACGCAGCCGCGTCGCCGCGCTGGGGCCGGCCGCCCGGGGCGTCATCGTGACCGCTGCCATTCTCGGCCGGCGGTTCGAATGGGGGCTGCTGCCGTGTGTCGCCGGGGTCACCGAGGCCGAGGCACTGGATGCACTGCAGCAGGCCTGCCAGGCTCAGCTGATCGCGCCGCTCAGCTCGGACCCGAGGGCATTCCGGTTCCGGCACAGCCTGACCAGGGATGCGATCCTCTCTGCCCTCATGCCGCCGGAACTGGCCAGCATGGCCGCGGCCGCGGCTGCCTGCATCGAGTCCGCGCACCCTGGCCTGCCCGGGCCCTGGTGTGAGCTAGCGGCCGAGCTCAGGACGCTGGCCGGCCAGCGAACCGACGCGGCACGCCTGCTCGTCACCGCCGCTCGCCGGTCCCTGCGCCAGGGCGCCGTGAGCAGCGCGGTCGCGGCGGTGGAGAACGCGAAGAAGCTGATTGCCG
>JASIBJ010000824.1 GCA_030045215.1 Streptosporangiaceae bacterium
TGAGCACGCCACCGGCATCACACCGGTCAGCTACTTCGTGGGTCGCAGATGACGGCTGCGCCTCGGCGCCACCGAGGCATGGCTGGCCCGCGTGGGTGATCCGGACCCGCCACCCGATAGACCAGCGCGGCGCACGCGCCCCGCCAAAAGGCGGAAAGTGATGGAGTCCGGCATTGCGACCCGCAATCGAGTGAGCGGTGTTGCGCATCCACTAGGGACCCTTCACGCGTCATCGGCTGTTTCCAGACACCATTATTACACAGTGCAATCGACCAATTACGCAGGGTAGTCTCGGGCGCGAGCCGAGACGCGCATGGGCCTGTCGACGCGCCGAAGCACCGGCGTCCGAAAACGGCAGCGTGTGCTGACACCCGGGGAAGTCCGGGACATCCCCGCCCTCACCGTCTTTAAAGATTAATTCGATCGTAATTATTGACAATTAGACTTAATGCCAAGAAACTTTCACTGATGGCCAGGGCTGCCTGTCCAATGCGTTTGTCGCAGGACCGGCGGCCGACCGCGCTCGGCGATCGTGTGCTCGCTTCGCGGCGACTTCTGATGCGGGCAGTTCCTCGCCGTGCGGCAGCCCTGGTAAGGAGACGACTCGACCAGCGGGCCTGCTGCGGCCTGCGGGAGCAGGAGCCCGACAGATGCAGGCGGATCTGCACGCAAGTCACGGCGACGCCAACGAGCGCTCCACCGAGCACCAGATGCCATGACGGTTACCATCGATGGCCTGCCGGTCAGGGCGCTGGCGGATGAGCCGTTTACCGTGGTCGTGTCCGGGCTCATGCCCCGGAGCCAGGTGACCATCGGCGTCCGGGTGGACAACTGCCTCGGTGGAGCCTGGCGCGGCACCTTTACCGCGACTGCCGATGACACGGGCACTCTCGACCTAGCCGCGGCCGCGCTGACGGGCTTCGCCAAACCGGATCCGACTGCGTTGTTCTGGGCTCTCGAGCCCGACGGCGAGCCTGTGGCCTCGTCGGCCAACGCGCACGATGCGCACGGCGAGCTCACCGTCTTCGAGGGCGGGCGGGCCGTGGTCGGCCATGAGTTCACTCGCGTCTTCGCCGACCGCGGGGTCACCTGCACGGAGCTGGCGGGACCGGTGGTCGGCGCGCTGTATCTGCCCGCCGGGGCCGGGCCGCACCCCGCGGTGATGACGGTGTCGGGTTCCGGCGGCGGTATCGCGCGCGAGGAGGCGGCCTTGCTGGCCAGCCGCGGGTTCGCATGCCTGGCGCTGGCCTACTTCAACTATCCTGGTCGGCCTGGCGACCTGGTCGATCAGCCGCTGGAGTACTTCGGCCAGGCGCTCGACTGGCTCGCGGCCCAGCCGCAGGTGCGAGCCGAGGCGATCGCGGTCAAGGGCAACTCTCGCGGCGGGGAGCTCAGCCTGTTGCTCGGTGCCACCTTCAAGGCGGTGCGGGCCGTGGTGGCCGTCGTGCCGAGCGGGTACATCTGGGGTGCTGCCCGCGTCGACGGCGCCGCATGGCTGTGGCGCGGCACGGCACTGCCGCGGGTACCGGTGACGGAAGAAGACGAGGCTGCCTGGAACCAGGACGTCACCGCCGACGGCGCGGTCCGGCTGACACCCGGCTTCCGCGCTGCGCTCGCCCATGCCGCGCCCGCCGAACTAGCTGATGCGGAGATCCCAGTCGAGCAGGCGAACGGTCCGATCCTGATCGTGTGCGGCGAGGCAGACGACATGTGGCCCGCCGTCGAGCTCACCGACGTCGTCCTGCGCCGGACCACCGCGGCCCGGTTCCCGCACCCGGTCCGCCGTCTCCTCTGCCCGGATGCGGGACACCTGATCACGCTGCCATACCTGCCGGCGCGCACCTCAGGTATTCATCCCCTGGGCGGGAACTTCGCCTACGGCGGGACGCGAGCGGGCACCGCCGCCGCCCGCGCGATCGCCTGGCGGGAGATGCTGGCGTTCCTCACCGCTTCGCTGGCCGCGCAGTGAGCACAAGCCGGGCCGGGAGGAGCAGGACATGACGTCCGCGGCATTCATTGGCGCCACCGTGGTCGACGTTGTCGGTGAGACGTATGCCACCGATCAGACTGTCCTGGTCAGTGACGAGCGCATTCGCGACGTCGGGCCACAAGACGAGGTAGCGATCCCGGCTGACGCCCGCCGGTACGACGTGACCGGGCACTGGGTGCTGCCGGGGCTGGTCGACATGCACTGCCATCTGACTGGTCGTGACCACGGGCTGCCGCTGGAACTGTTCCTGCTGAACGCCGTCACAACCGTGCGCGATCCAGGTGGCGCGGTCACGCGGCAGCGGCTGCTGCGCGAGCAGATCCAGGCCGGAACGCGGCTCGGGCCGCGCCTGCTGATAGCCGGCGAACTGCTCGACGGTAACCCGCCGGTGTGGCCAGAATTCTCCCACCTGGTCGACACGCGCGAGCGAGGGGTTGCGGCAGTGCGCCACCTCGCAGCGCAGGGCGTCGACTGCGTGAAGATCTACAATCACGTGCCGCCAGATGTGCTCGCAGCCGTCATCGGTGTTGCGCGGGAGCTGGGGCTGCCGGTGATCGGGCATGTACCACGCCGGATGAGCATGCTGCAGGCGATTCAGGCGGGAATGGACGGACTCGAGCACATCCGCGTCACCGGAACCGACTTCCTCCCTCCGGAGCGGGCCGCTCAGCTCGACATGCTCCCGGTCTCGGAGCGGGAACCGCGGTTGTGGGAGCTGATCGAGCTCGGCCAGTCGTGGGTCGAGACGCTCATCGAGGCCATGGTCAGTCACGACGTCACCCTCGATCCGACTCTGATCATCGATGACGTCATCTACGACGAGGGCATTGCCGGCCAAGCTGATCACCCGGACAACTCCTACCTGCCAGAACAGGCCCGGCGTAATGCGGCCGCCGAAGAGGTTCCTGTAATCATGCAAATGCCCGACCAATTGCGCGCGCTCGCGCAGGCGGCCGAGCCCAAGCGGCGCGAGTTCGTGCGCAGATGCTGGCAGGCGGGCGTGCGTGTCACCACGGGCACAGACGGCGCGGCCCTCGGCAAGCTGCTGCCTGGCTTCGCGGTCCATCACGAGATCGCCCTGCTGCGTGACTGCGGATTGTCCCCGTTCGCCAGCCTGCAGGCCGCGACCATTAACGCCGCCCGCGCACTCAACCTCGCTGACCAGATCGGCTCTATCGAGGTCGGCAAGGCAGCCGACTTCGGTGTGTGGGCAGCCGATCCAGTCACGAGCCACCTGCGGCCTACGGATCTTGCCTTCGTCGTGCTCAGCGGAGCCGTGCACCGGCCGTCCGCCCTGGCTGCCCAGGCCAGCGCCGCTTCAGATCAGCACGCATAACCGCCTGGGCCGGCGTCGGCGCAGCGATCTGCACGTCGCGGGGGTGCGAAACACGAGCGAACCGCCGCAGCCGCAGCAGGTTCCGCGGCGAGCCCGGTTCCCGACTACCTCATGCTCTGAGTTCGCACCGAGGCTCGCTGATCGCGGGACGGCTGCCGGGTCAGTCTTGGTACTGCAGGACCACGCCATACGTGACCGGCCTGCCGTCCGCCACAGGCACCCAGCCGCCCGCCAATTGTCCGGCGCTACCGGGGATGCGGGCCAGGTCAAGCACGTTGGTCGGCTGGCCCGCGTCGCCCGGCAGCGCTACCTTGCTGATCTTGCCATCGGCGTAGTG
>JASIBJ010000008.1 GCA_030045215.1 Streptosporangiaceae bacterium
CGGGCCGCCGCCGCGAGCGAGTTCCCGGTATGACGAAGATCATGAAAGTGCAGACCCGGAACACCGATCGCAGAGACGACCTCATACCACCTCACCGCACGACGGAAGCTGCTACGCCGCAGCGCCCCGCCGCGTGAGCCAGTAAAGATCAGCGAGTCAGTGTCCTGGCCCACGCAGCCATCAAGGCGGCGCCCACAGGCGCCGCCCGGTGCCGCCCGCGCCGCGCTCTGGCTTGGGGCCCCGCACGCGCGGGCGCGCCAAGACGACTAGCTGCCCAGCTCAGGTGGGCCCATTCCCCGCTTCCCGATTGCCCGGCGTCGGCCAGAACCCGTCGAGGGCGCGATGCGTCGCCTACGGCGATGGCCCGATGGGCCACCCTCGACTGAACCCGGCCGAGAGTCGCCGGGTGGGGCAGCTGGGCGGGGACAGAGCCAGACTGGTAAGAGAACTGGTAGCAGACGTAGCCTTGCCACGTGGTCCGAAGGTTGCGGTCCTGGCCAAGAGCGCTACGGCTCGTCAGCATCCAACAGACTCTTTCGGCCGTATGGGTCTGCATAGGAGCAGCAGGCGCCGCTTACTTGTTTTTCCTGTCAGCACAGCCAGTGACCGGCCCCGACGAGTACGGCGCCCCACCGGAGTGGATAGGCGGGCCGTGGCCTGGGGTGATCTTCCTGACCGGATCTCTGGCCCTGCTGCTGTGGATTGGGCTGACGATCCCGCTGTTGCTGATCGGCTTGCATGCGCTCCGCTGGTTCGCACGAGGCCAACGGCTGCGATCGGTCGCGTGGGTGACGGCCTGGACGACAGGCCTCATGCTGATGACACTGGTTTTCCAGGCCCAGAATGTTCCGCCCATACCGTACACCGGTCCGGCGATCTTGAGCTGGAGCGAGCTACCCGTCTGCGCGGGGTTCCTGCTGCTGGGCGGCGTCATGGTACGGCTACTTGCGTGCACTCGCTTGGCGACGAGAGGAACAACCGGCGCCCGTGGGTGACAGCAATGGTGACGGTCAAGATCGCCGTGCAATTGGCGTGCCATTAACAGCGGGCGGCGCCGGTACGCCACGGTCACCAGCGGTGTGTCGTCAACCCAGGTGGACAGCTCGCCGCCAGGTCAAGACGGCGACTTTCGAGCACGCGCTCGTTCCTTACAAGCGAGGGGTCACTGGTTCGCACCCAGTTGCGCCCACCAGGGAAAACGCGCTGATGCACGTGTCCCATCTGACCGCGGGCGCCGGTCCGCTTGGCGCCTCGGATTCAGCGAGGATCTCGCCACCACTTGGCTTCCCGGCCGAACGACGCCTGCCGGTCATCTGCTCTGGCTGACCAGGAAGGCCCGCCGGCCGCCCTTAGGGCCCTCGTAGTAGCCGCCGGCGACGCAGAGGTCGATTCCGGGCGGGCACGCCACCGCGCTGACCTGCGCCGGCCCCAGGCTGAAGCCGCCGTACTCGGCTGGTACGCCTCCCGGTGTTACTCCCTTGCCCCAAATCCCCCGCTGCTCGGTAGCCACGAACGCGCTGGAGAGGCCGCTGAGGCCGCCGGCAGCGCAGTAGCCGGCCGATGAGCACGACACCGAATCAACCGTGGCGGTCCAGCAGTCGCAGTTGTTCCCGCCCACGCCGCTGAGCTCCAGCATTTTGCCCCAGGTGCCGTTCGTCTCGGTGACGACGCTCGGGTAGCTGCTGTTGGTGTTGAACTCCCCGCCTAGTACGCAGTCACCGGCCTGCACGCACGTCAGCGAGTTGAGAAAGTTGAGCCCGGTGCCCAGGGCGCTCTTCCAGGTGCCGTGTTGTTCGCTGACGGTGAATACCTGCGGGCAGGTGGGATCCGCGGGATCGCAATAGACCGGCGGATCGGGCCCGACGGGTTGGGGCAGGTAGCCGCCGGCGGCGGCGCAGTTGCCTGCTGACGGGCAGGACAGCAGGCTGAGATTGGCGTTCCAGCCCAGGTTGATGGCCATGATGCCGGGCACCTGCTCGGCAGTACCCCACCTGCCGCCGGTCTCGGTCACCACGAAAACCGAATACCCCGTCGAGGATGCGTAGTACGGCGGGGTGCTGACGGGGGCGGTGGTGGTGAAGACGTAGCTGCCGCCGGCGGCGCAGTTGCCCGCCGACGTGCATGACAGGGCAGTGACAGCGTCGGTCCCGCCCGGCACGGCCAGCGCCGACAGGCCGGGCACCTCCACTGCCGGGTGCCAGCGGCCGTGCGTTTCGGTCATCACCCACGCGCCGTCGCTGTTGCTGAGGTTGTCAAATGACCCGCCCGCCGCGCACAAGCCCCCCGGCGCGCACCACACCGTGCTGATCGCGGCTTCGTTCAGCGCCGCGTCGGGAACCGGCGCCGCCTTCGCCCACCGGCCGCTGCGCTCGCCCGCGGTGAACCACTGCTGATTCCCGGCCTTGCCGGTGTAGGTCCCCACGGCCGCGCACGCGCCGGTCCGCGCGCACGACATGTTGCTAACCTGGGCGTTCCCGCCCTTGTTCAGCGCCGCGGTGCCCGGCACCTCGATCGCCGCGCCCCACCGGCCCTTGTGTTCCAGCGCCACGAACGCCTGCACATGGCCATGCACGTCGGCATAGGACCCACCCGCCGCGCAGTCACCCGCCGCCCAGCACGACAGCGCGCTGACGCTGGCCTCGTAACCCTTGTTCAGCGCGCCCAGCCCTGGCACCGGCTCGGCCCGGCCCCAGTGGATCCCCACGGCCGCCGCGGCGCTCCCGCCGGGCGCGGCCTGCCCAGCTGCGGCAGCCCATGACACGCCCGCTCCCGCCAGCGGCACGCACAATCCCGCCGCCAGCGCTACCAGCAGCGCCGCCATAGCGCTCCGCCTCGTCGGCGCCGCCATCCTGAGCGGGCTGCGATCAGCGCTCAGCACGCCCATCATTACGACCCTCACCGCCGCTACCGACCAGCCAGTTCCGCACCCATGCTGCGCAGCCGGAGTCGTCAGGTCAAGGGGAGCCCTTCCCATCCCATCGGGCACCGACCAAGCATCAGCCCAGATGCGTCGGGCCCATCGGCGGCTAGCGCCCGGTCGTGCCGTCAATCTGCTCGCGGAGGATGTCGGCGTGCCCGGCGTGCCGGGCGGTCTCAGAGGTCATGTGCGCGATTAGCCAGCGCATGGTCATGTGCTTGCCGTCGACCAGCCGGGCGAGGTGAGCCTCCGGGTCCCCGATGGCGCGAATCGCGGCGTCACTTGCGGCGATCGCGGCCCGGTAGTCGTCGAGCACCTCCGCGGTCGTTCGCCCCCGCGGCACCCTCATCCCCGAGCCAGGGCTGCGCACATGCGCGGCCCCGGTGAGGTGATACCCGAACCAGTTCCGCTCGGCTTGGGCCAGATGCTGGACCAGGCCGAGCAGGTTAGTGCCGGTGTCGACAAGCACCCGCCGAAGCTGCTCGTCGTCCAGCCCTTCGGTCTTCTTCAGGACCGACTCCCGGTTGAAGTTCAGGAACGCGAGCGCGGTGTCCAACTCGCCCGAGTCGACCCGAGGCACGGGCCGCCGCTGCGTCTCAGCCATCCGATGAGTCTAGGAACACCGATCGGCTCGGCCCAAATGGATATCGGTTAGCCAGTCGTCCGTTCGCCCGCGTGCCCGCCGGCGTGAACGTCTTCGCAATGAACTTTGATCTCAGCGCCCGATGGCGCCAGCCAGGCCTGCTTCCGGCGGCCGCTGTGATCCGGGGGTGCGTCCCAGAGCAGCGCGAGGCCGCGCGGGGTGTCGAGGAGCCGGTGGCCGGGAAACAGGACCGCAGAGCTGCGCTCTAGCTCGTCCCGGCTGAAGAACTGGTCGCTGACCAAGTGGTCCAGCCAGTGGCGGCGCGTCGACAGCCGGTAGATCTCCCACGCGGTCGCCGGCTCGTGCTTGGACAGGTTCACGGAGAGCCTCAGGATCGCGAGGGCGTGCAGGCGGGGCCGCAGCGGGACTATTCGCTGGAGCAGTTGCCGCGGCCATGCAGTCGGCGCGGCGTGGTAGACGTCGACCAAGATCATGCGGCCGCCCGGCGCGACCAGCGTTCTGATGTGGCTGAGCGCACGCCCCAGGCTCGGGACGTGGTGCAGCGTGAGCGTGCTGGTGACAAGGTCGTAGCGGCCGGCGCCATCGACGCCGTGCAGGTCAGCCTGGCGGTAGGTGATGTTGGGCCGCGGCCGGCGCGATTGCGCTAGCTTGATCATCGATGCCGACACGTCGATGGCATCCACCTGCTCGAACCTCTCGGCGAGGAGCACCGCGTGTCGCCCGGTTCCGCAGCCAAGGTCGAGGGCCCGGCGGCCGGTTGCCGGCAGCATCTGCTCGAGCCATATGCCGAGTCGGTGTTCCCTGTCGTTCAGCTCGCCGAGCCGGTCGTAGTCCGCCGCGACCCGGTCGAACGACTGCGCTTGCGCACGGCCAGGCTCACTCAGCCTCATGCGTTGGCATCGTAACGGGGGCTCTTCCGACACTCGGGCCGTCCGGACGCGCGGTGGCCAGCCGGGACGATCGTCAGAGCGGCGATGCCGGCCGCAGCAACGCTGCGAGTTAACGGCCTGATCAGCGTCCTGTCCTGCCATAGTTTGTGTAGGTAAAGAACGTTCCTTACGGCCATTTTGACCACAGTTTGCGCTCGCCTTCTGGCATCCGCATGCTCTGCAGGTCCGCGCTCGCCTGCGGAGGGCTGGGGCAACTCCCGTTTGCGCCCGTGAAGGCGCGGGAACTCGGTCAAGTGGCTGCCGCTGACCGCCGACCTGCGGCTCAGGAGGCAGCGCGGGGGCAATGATTTCACGCGCCAGGTGCTCCGGAACGGAGCTGCCTGGTCTCGGGGGAGGCAGCATGACATCGCTAGCTGAGCGCGCGAGCGATAAAGCGCAGCACATAGCACAAGGCACCGAGAGCCGGACGATGACGGTCGGGGATTTTCTGCTCCGCCGACTTCAGGAGGCCGGCCTCGGGCACCTGTTCGGTGTTCCCGGCGACTTCAACCTCGAATTGCTGCAGCAGAACAAGGACGGCGGCTACCTGACGTGGGTCGGCACGTGCAACGAGCTGAACGCGTCCTACGCGGCAGACGGCTACGCGCGGCTCAATGGCATGGGCGCGCTGACCGTGACGAATGCCGTCGGTGCCCTCGGCGCGATCAACGGGATCGCCGGCGCTTACGCCGAGCATGTCCCGGTGATCCTGATCGCCGGGTCTATTCCGCTGAGGTCGATCGAGCGCGGCCTGGGGATGCACCACACGACGGGCGACGGGACGTGGGACCGGTTCCTCGGGGCATTCGGTCACGTAACCGCCGCGCAGGCCAGGCTGACCCCGTCCAACGCCGCGATGGAGATCGACCGGCTCATCCTCACCGCCTGGCGGGAGAAGCTCCCCGTGTACATGGAGCTGCCGTCGGACATCGCCTACCTCGACATCGAGGTTCCAGCAGCCCCGCTGAAGCTCGCCGAGCCGCCCAGCGACCCCGAACGCCTGAAGTCCTGCGTTGCCGCCATCGCCGGTCTCCTGTCGCGCGCCAAGTCACCGGCGATCCTGGTGGACGAGGACGTCGAGCGGTACCGTGCCGCAACGGAAGTCATGGGTCTGGCCGAGAAACTGCAGCTTCCGGTCGCGGTGACCGGGCCGGCCAAGGGACTAATTGACGAGACATTCCCGTATTACGCGGGCATCTACAACGGTAAGGCCAGCGCGCCGCAGACGCGCGAGGCCATCGAGGCCAGCGACTGCCTGCTGTCGATCGGCTACCGGCCGATCGACGGTACCTCCGGGGACTTCACCGCATCGCTGCCCGCCAGCACGATCCACGCCCGCGGCCATGCGGTGGACATCGGCCAGGACAACTACCAGGCCGTCACGCTGAAGGAAGTCCTGCTCGGCGTCACCGACGCTGTTCCGCAGGTCAGCAGCCGCGCCATCCGCCACTTCACGCCGGCGATGCCTGCAGGAGCTCGTGCTGATGGCTCCGCCAAGCTGACCCAGGCGGCCTACTGGGAGACTATCCAGGGCTACCTCCGGCCAGGCGACGTGCTTCTGACCGATAACGGGACGTCGTATGCCATCTTCGGCTTCCAGCTGCCGCCCAAGTGCACCGTCGTGGCGTCGGTTATCTGGGGCTCAATCGGTTACAGCGTCGGGGCATTGCTGGGCACGCTCACCGCCGCGCCGGAACGCCGCCACCTGCTGTTCATCGGCGACGGATCGTTCCAGGAGAGCGCCCAGGAACTGTCGACGATGCTGCGGAACGACTGCAAGCCAGTGATCTTCCTCATCAACAACGGCGGTTACACCATCGAGCGCGGTTACATGGGCAAGACCGAGGAGTACAACGACATCGCCGGCTGGGCCTATGCCAAGCTGCCCAAGGTGTTCCGCCCAGATACCAACGCGCGGTCGTTCGTGGTGAAGACCGTCGCAGACCTGGAGAAGGCACTCAGCGCGCCGAACGACAGCCTGATCTTCATAGAGTCGATCATGGACCCTTACGACGCTCCGGCCCCGGTCATACACAGCAGCAACAACGGGGCTGAGCTGGACTACGGACCCCGCGGCCCGCAGCACCGCGGCAACGCGCAGCTACGCCCGGCCAGCTGAGGCGGCGCGCCGACGCAGCCCCTCACGTGCCGAACGACGTGAGGGGCCGACCATCCACGATGTCTCCCGCCCCACCGATTCGAGTCAATGGCGTTCGGTGACGAGATCGGGACTCAGCCCGGCACGATGCAGGCGGGCGCGTGCTTCGTTCCGCGTGAGAAGCTGCTCAGGATCGCCGTCGAGCGACCGGGTCTTGGCGTCGAACGCGCGCTGCCACAGCCCGGCGGCCCAGAATGCTGCGTGGTCCCGTGACGTCCAGTGGCAGCCGCGGGCCTGCTGGTAGGCGTCGAGGAAGGCAGCGCTGTCCTCGACGTCGGCCAGCGGTGCCGGGCTCCCGATGCCGAGGAAGCCGGCCGCGGCGAATCCGGCGATTGCCGGTTCTGGCTGGCAGATGACGCTATCCCAGTCGTGCACGGCGAGCAGTTCCGAGCCCCGCCAGCGCAGGTTCTCCGGGTGCCAGTCGCCGTGCCCGATCACCGGGTCACTGGCGATGGAGCGCAGCCGGTCGCGGACGGCTGCGGCGACCCGGTCCAGCCACCGCGGCTCTTGGTAGGCGTTCAGGTCAACGTCGCGGTCTTCCGGCCTGGGCCACAGCCCTGGCCCGGTGTGGTCCCAGCCCACCCAGGAGGGTGACGGCGCCAGGCTCGGCACCGATCGAGGACTCGGCGCGAGCCCGACTAGGCGGGCCAGCGCAGCGGCCGACAGGGCAGCCAGCTCGCCTCGCGGGGGCTCATCAGTGTCAGGGACAAGCGCCTCG
>JASIBJ010000825.1 GCA_030045215.1 Streptosporangiaceae bacterium
TGCCGCCCGCCGGCGCAGCAGGGACGCCGGCGGTGGCTTGCCAGGCAGGCAGCGCGAACACGGCGCTCACGCCGCCGCCGGTCGCGCCGCCGGTCGTGCCGTCGTTCCAGACCGTCTCGGAGCTGACCGCGCCCGTAGTCGGGTCGGCCTCCAAAGTCGTGCCGCCGCAGCCGAGTGCGTGCGGACTCGACGCCGGAAAGTCGACGTGAGGCTGCCCGTCGCTGACGCCGTCGCTGCTGCCGTTGTCGCCGGCCGCGACGGTGACGGTGACGCCGAGCGCGACGCCGTCCGCGATCGCCTCATCCAGCGCTGTCATCGACTGCGCGGTCCACGAGCTTTCCGGAGCGCCCCAGCTGATGCTGACCGCGGTCGGCGTGGGCTGAGCTTGTACCGCGGTGGTGACCGCGTCGATGAATCCCTGATCGGTATTGGGGGCGAAGTAGACCAGTTGCGCAGCGCCGGGCGCGACCGAGCCAGCCATTTCGATGTCGAGCAGGACCTCGGCATCTGCTCCCTGCGGATCCTGGTCCGGCACGTTGCTGGCACCGTCAACGCCGACCGCGGTGACTGACGGCGTGGCCAGGCCGAGCTCGGAGAAGTAGGTGCTGAGGTCGGACTGGGAGAAACCGCCGCCGAGTTCGATGATGCCGATCGTCTGCCCGGTGCCGTCGGTGCCCGCCGGGAACTGGTAGATGCCGGCCACCTGAGGCGGGGTGTAGGAGGTCTGCACGGCCGCCGCCTCGGCGAGCTCGAAATGCGGTACCGCCTGGGGCCGGGTGTCAAGGCCGAGGATGGCGACCACGATGCCGTCCAGGTCGGCCGGGATCTGGAGGCTGCCCCTCCGGTAGCGGTGGGTGACCGGCGATCCGTCCGGACCGGGGCTGACGGCCATGCTCAGTTCGGTGCCGAACGTCCGCGCCAGGACGCCGGCCGGTCCGGCCAGCGTCATCCGGCGCGACCCGGGATCCTGGCCGGTGACCTCGATGGCCGGATCCAGGCCGGTCAGCACCTCGGCCACCAGGTCCTGATCGGAACCGGCCGAGCCGTATGTCTGGCGCAGCTCGTCGCGGGACAGCCGGACGGGGACGCCTGCGGCGGTCGTGGGCAGCCGGGCCGCCCGGCGCGTTACGAGGGTCAGCTCGATGCGCTCGGCCGGATTGACGGGACCAGTTAACTGCGCGCGATCCAGCTGCCCGCGATCGCTTCCGGCCAGCTGGACGCGCCCCGGTTCGGTCATGCCCGACCTCCTCTGCTGCCCAGCGTCGCGCCGGTCGCGCCGTCCTGCCGCTCGGCTTGCGGCTACGTTAGCGGCCGGCTCGCAGTTGCGCGCCGCACTGGGGGCAGTTCGTCAGAGGCTCGGACTCGGCCATGGCCCCGCATTCGGTGCAAACCAACCGCAGCCAGCACACCGAGTCGCCCGGTAGCTCCGTCGTCTCCGTGATCGGCGCTGGCCTGCGCGCCCCGGGCCGCTGAGTGCCTTCTGGGGCCTGCTGGGTGCCCTGGTCCTGGTTAGATCCCGGCATGACGGCCAACCTCCGCCCTAGCCGCGCGTAGGAGCGGCAAAGTCCTCCGGGTGCAACGTCCGGCGCCGGAAAGCCCAGGCCCGCACGCCCAGCCGGCCGATCTCGCGGTCAAGCGGTGACGGCGGCACGGCGAGAACCGGGCAGACGGCGTGGGCGAGGCAGTACCGGCTGACGCTGGCGTGCAGGATGCGGCCGAGGCTGGATCGACGGCCCGCCCCGATGACCAGCAGGTCGTCTTCGCGGCAGGCGATCCTGACCAGGGTCTGACCGGGCTCGCCGCGGATGATCTGCGGCTCGGTGAGGACGTCGGCGGGTAAGCCACCGAACGCCGCCTGCAGCGCATCGCGCAGTCGCATCCTGGCCGCATCGGCCCAGGCCTGCCGAAGGGCAGGCGATGGGTGGCTCCGGTCGGCCAGGTCACCGCCGGGCGGCAACCAGGCTAGGACGGGTATCAGCGGGGCATCATGCCCACGAGCAATGTCGGCCGCATACCGCACGGCCGGGAGGCATTGCGAGGACCCGCTCACGCCGACGATGACCCGGGACTTCACGGCCACGACAGCGCTCCCTTCACTTGCCAGGGCGTTGCTACATACAAGTAAACCCCCGGCCGGCCGCGCCCGCGCCGCACAGTTTGGAGCCCGGGCCCTACGTGCGCGCCTGCGGCTCTTGCCGCCTGGCGATCGTCAGCGCGGCGCCCCAATGGCGCCGTAGCAGGCCGTCGGGGCGGGTCGCGAGCCGTCGGCGAATCTCGCCATACAGACGGTCCCGCTGCCACTGCGCCATCGCCATGTGACCGGAGAACGTATCGAGCAACTCGATGTAACCGGCGGCGTCGTAGATGACCTCCCAGTCGAAATGACGAACCTTGACGATGCTGAACAGCCCGCTGGCGGTCAGCTCGGCGACGTTGTCATCCAGCTCGCCCGGCCGCGGGAAGTTCCAGTCACCTGGCAAGCCTTCGCCGATCTCGTCATAGATCTCCTGTATCTCGAGGAAGAACGGATCGCCGTCGTCAGGGAGCACGTGCAGCGCACTCCAGATCGCCAGGTGTCCGGCGGGCCGCAGGAACTGCCAGGCGAGCCTGCAGCGCTGCTCGGGATCGATCCAGTGCCAGGATGTCGCCGCGTACACCAGGTCGAACCGCTGGCCGGCTGGCGGCTGCCACGACTCGAACTTGCCGGTCACGACGCGCACGTCGGCATAACCCGCCAGGTTGCGCCGGGCCGCCGCCGCGAGCTCCCCGCCCAGCTCCACACACGTGATCCGGTAGCCGCGGCGAGCGAGCGCTTGGGTGGCCCTTCCCGTTGCGCAGCCGATCTCGAGCAGGTCGCTACCCGGCCGCAGGCCTGCGGCCTCGATCATCTCGGTGAATAGCTCGTCCGGATAGTGGGGCCGGGCCCGGTGGTAGCTCTCGGCAACGGAGTCGAACGTTTCGCTGAGTTGCTCTCGCCGTGCGGGATCGTCAGGTGTCACTTACCGATTATGCCGGCTTCGCGCACGCTAGCCCTCCGCCGATACACTCACCGGTGATGAGCATCGCGCTGCGCCGCCGAGCCGGCACTGACGCCCGGCCTGGCTGGTGGCGCCGCAGGCGCTGGCACGTCGTCTCGGCGATCGCTATCCTCGTGGCCGGCTTCTGCGTTGCCACTGGGCTGCTGCTGGTGTGGCCTCAGCAGGGCATGCCGGCCAGGGTCGACGCGATCGTGATGCTGAATGGCCCGGGTGACCGCCTTGATACCGCGCTGACGCTCGGGTGGGAACGCAAGGCGCCGGTGCTGGTTATCTCCCGCGGCTCCTCGTACTACGGCCAAGGCAGCATATGCGCACCGCCACTGCCGGGCGTGAAGGTAATCTGCTTCGACCCGAATCCGTCGACAACGCAGGGCGAGGCCGAGTTCATCGGCCGGCTGGCCAGCCGCTATCACTGGCGGACCGTGGCACTGGTCACGATCACTCCGCAGATCACGCCCGGCCGGATCTGGCTCGGCCGGTGCCTGCCGCGGGGGACGGTCGTCTACGCGGTCGCGGCTCCGCTGCGCCCGGCGGCGTGGCCGGCCATGATCTTGTATGAATGGGGATCGATCATCAAGGCCGAGGTATTCAACCGCGGCTGTTAGCAGTCAGCTCAGCTCGCGGGCGGCCGGCTGGCGCTGACCAGCCTGCAGCCGGGCGCCCCAACGCTCCTCGATGCGACCGTAACGCCAGATGAGCACGGCCCCGGTCCAAGTCAGGATGAACAGGCCCACGATCGCGAATCCGGCCGTGTTGATGTTGAAGTTGTACATGAAACCCCAGAAGCCGTGGTGCTGTGAGATGCCCTTGATCTCGTACGGGATCAGGCTGAGCGTCTCGATGCCGCCGATGAGGAAGCAGATAGCAACCGACAGGCCGGTGATCGCGAGGTTGTAATACACCTTGCGAACGGGGTTGAAGAACGCCCATCCATAGGCCAGGTTCATGAAGATCCCGTCGGAGGTGTCCATCACGCTCATTCCGGCGGTGAACAGGATCGGCAGGCAGATGATCGCGTACCAGGGCAGGTGCTGGGCGGCCAGGAACGCGGTGGTGCCCAGCAGCAGGACCTCAGTAGCGGTATCGAAGCCCATGCCGAAGACGACCCCGACCGGGTACATCTTCCATTCCTTGTCGATGGCCCTCATCCAGCGGCCGAAGAACCGGTAGAAGAACCCGCGGTTCTCCAGTTGCCGCTCGAGTTCGGCCTCGTCGTAGTCACCGCGCCGCATGGCGCGGAAGACCCTGACGATCCCGGCCAGGATTACCAGGTTCATCGCGCCGATGAGGAACAGGAACGTCGCCGATACCAGCGTGCCGAACAGCCCGCCGAACCGCTCAAGGCCTGACCCGTTGCTGGACACGGCCGCGAACACGGTCTTCTCAGCGATGATGATGCCCACGCCCATGGCCACGACGATCGTGGAGTGGCCGAGCGAGAAGAAGTAGCCGAAGCAGAGCGGCCGCGGCTTGCCGGTGCCCTGGCGTTCGTTCATGACCTTGCGGGTCGTGTTATCGATGGCCGAGATGTGATCCGCGTCGAAGGCGTGCCGCAGGCCGAGCGTGTAGGCCAAGACGCTGACTCCGATGCCGAGGCCCTTGTAGTGGGCTGGGACCACGAATGCGATGAAGACGAAGAACCCGAGCGCGTGCAACGCCACGATCGAGGCGTACATGAGAACGACCCGGCGCCGTTCTTCGGGTGTCATCGCGGCGAAGGACTGGCGCATCATCGTCGCCAGCCTCGGCTTGGATGTCGCGGTCAGGTCAGGCAAGTCGTCTGTCTCCTCTCGAGTCGCCTGAGCCCGCAGTCGGCGCGCCCGCCCTCGCGGTGCCTGACTCGCCCTAGCCCGCGGAACTCGCCCAGCGCGGGCCTGCCTCGTGGCACGCTAACCTAGTTGCATATAAGTTGCAAGTACGCATTCAGTGCATTAGCAGCGCCTCCTTGATCCAGCCGGTCCTGGGCTGCCGGCTGGCCGAGGAGGGCTTATGGTGGCCGAAAGCGGAGTCTCCGCCAGATTTCAGGGCGGCTCCATGCTGGTCCGGACCCGGTGGCCGGGCGTGGCGCAGCGAAAGGTATGGCATGAGCGGGATCGAGTCGGCTGAGGTCGTGACCATCGGGGCGCGGCCCCTGACCCCGGCCGAAGTGGCCGCGGTTGCCAGGGGCGGAGCCCGGGTCTGGCTGGCGCCAGAGGCGGTTGACCGCATCCGTCACGGCCGGAAGGTCGTCGAGGCGCTGGCCGATGACGCTCAGCCGCACTACGGGGTGTCGACCGGATTCGGCGCGCTGGCGACCCGCCACATCCCGCCAAGCTTGCGCGCTCAGCTGCAGGTCAGCCTCATCCGCAGCCACGCGGCCGGCTCGGGTCCCGAGATCGAGAAGGAGGTCACCAGGGCGCTGATGCTGCTCCGGCTCGCGACCCTCGCCACGGGCCATACCGGCGCCCGTGAGGAGACCGTCAGGGCTTATGCGGCCTTGCTGAACTCCGGCATCACGCCCGTCGTGCGCGAGTACGGCAGCCTCGGTTGCTCGGGCGACCTGGCTCCGCTGGCCCATTGCGCCCTGGCCCTCATGGGCGAGGGCGTCGTGCGCGACGCCTCCGGTGCGGAGATGCCGGCCGCGCTCGCGCTGGCCAGCGCGAGCCTGGAACCGATCGCCTTGCGGGAGAAGGAGGGCCTTGCCCTCATCAATGGCACCGACGGCATGCTCGGCATGCTGGTGCTGGCCATCGCGGATCTGCGTCACCTGCTCAGGGTGGCCGACATCACCGCGGCCATGAGCGTTGAGGCGCTGCTCGGCACCGATGCCGCATTCGCCGCTGATCTGCAGGCGCTGCGTCCCCATCCGGGGCAGGCCCTGGCTGCGGCTAACATCACCAGGTTGGTGTCAGGCAGCGCGATCATGGCAAGCCACCGGGGGCCGGAGTGCACCCGGGTGCAGGACGCCTATTCGCTGCGGTGCGCGCCGCAGGTCGCGGGGGCGGCGCGGGATACCGTCGATCACGCGGAGCAAGTCGCCAGCCGCGAACTGGCCTCCGCGATCGACAACCCCGTCATCACCGATGACGGGCGGGTGGAGTCCAACGGGAACTTCCATGGCGCGCCGGTCGGGTACGTGCTGGACTTCCTGGCCATAGTCGCGGCCGACGTCGCGAGCATCTCCGAGCGCCGAACCGACAGGTTCCTGGACGTGGCGCGCAGTAGCGGCCTGAACGCGTTCCTGGCCGACGACCCGGGTGTCGACTCCGGTTACATGATCGCTCAGTACACCCAGGCGGCGATCGTGTCCGAGCTCAAGCGGCTGGCCGTCCCCGCGAGCGTCGACTCGATCCCGAGTTCGGCGATGCAGGAGGATCACGTGTCGATGGGCTGGTCGGCGGCGCGCAAGCTTCGCCGGTCAGTCGACGGGCTCACCAGGGTGCTGGCGATCGAACTGCTCACCGCTGCCCGAGGCCTCGACCTGCGGGCACCGCTCACGCCGGCGGCAGCGACGGGCGCCGTGGTCTCGGCGCTGCGCCAGAGCGTGCCAGGACCCGGTCCGGACCGATTCGTTGCGCCCGAGATCGAGGCCGCCGTCCGGTTCGTCGCAGACGGAAGCGCGCTGCGGGCGGCCGAGTCGGTCACCGGGCCGCTGGCCTGACCTAGGCGAGGCCCCGGCCCCGGGCAGCCGGCTATATGACCGGCGGCCGGCCGGCTCGCGTCATCCGCCAGATGGTCCGCATTGAGATCGGCCGGCGCTGGCCGGGGTCGACTCGCCAGCCCTCGGCGAAGCCGCGCAACCACGCCTTCAGGGCGCCTGGCTTGCGGCCCTCCCGGATCACGGTCAGGACCGTCCAGTCCGCCAGGTACGGCACCGCCAGCGGCCAGGGCAGGTTGCGCCTGGCCAGAAGCACCCGGTTGCGGCCGTCGTAGCGGTACCAGATGTCGTGCCGCGCGTTCGATACCGGCGGGTGGCACATCCGGGCGTCGGCGTCGTACTCGAGCGTGTAGCCGCGCTCGATCAGCTGCCAGGCCAGGTCGGTCTCCTCGTGGGCGAAGAAGAAGTCCGCAGGCAGCCCGCCTGCCTCCAGGTAGGCCGACCTCCTGGCGGCGAAGCCTGCGCCGACAAACGTTGTCACCGGCGAGGAACGGTCCCGGTCGCCTGCTCGCAGCCGTGGCACGTGATGCCGCACGCCCGTCCCGCCGGTCGGGTCGACGATGTGAAAGGCCAGCACGGCGAGGCGCGGATCGGCGGCGAACCGCTCCGCCACGTGGTCGGCGAGCCCGGGGTCGGTGAACCAGCCGTCGTCGTCCAGGAACAGGACGACGTCGCCGGTGCTGGCCTCGACGCCCGCGTTGCGGCCACCGGCGACCCCGAGGTTTTCCGGCAGGCGCACGGTTGTCACGTCGGACGGCACCGGCGGGACATCGACTCCGTTCCCCACCAGAACAAGCTGCAGACCCTGCTCGCGCATCTCCTGTGTGCTCGCGATCGCGCGCTCAAGCTCAGCAGGCCTGGTGCCCATCGTGATGATGACGCACGACACCTTCATGACGGTGCTCACGAGGACAGGCGCCGGGACGCGATGATCGCGACCAGGTGCGCGACAACCATCAGCGCGGCCACGATCAGGCAAGCGACCAGCACGATCCGCGTGGCTAGCAGCCCGCCGCGGATCGCGTCCACGATCGCTGCGATCAGGACCAGCACCGACAACTCGATGGCCTGGATGATCCTGTGCACTTTCAGGACGCTGGCGGCGCGGCGGGCGCGGGCCAGGCCGGCGTTGCTCGGCTGCAGCGCCGCGTCGTCGTGCCCGCCGGTGAGCCCGGCCGACGCCCTGGCCACGACCACGTTGTCGGTCTCCGCCTTCACCAGCATCGCCAGCAGCGCGGCGGCGAGCCCGGCGGTGACGTACTTGCCCGAGATGGTCAGGTGGCCCTGGGCGCGGAAACCGAGCCCGACGATCAGCGCCGCGTCGCAGAGGTAGTGACCGACGCGGTCGAGGTAGACGCCGCGGACCGAGGTCCGCTTGGTCAGCCGGGCCAGCTCGCCGTCGGCGCAGTCGAACAGCAGTCCGGCCTGCACGAGGACCACCGCGATGATGGCGGTGGCCAGGCCGCCGAACGCGACGACCACCCCGGCTGCCACCCCGCACACGATGAACGCGGTCGTGACCGCATTCGGTGACCACCCGAGCCGGGCGAAGACCCAGGTCGCCCTGGGGGACAGCTTGCGCATGTAGAGGCGCCCGAACAGGTGCTCGTCGTTCACCCGCTCGACCACCCAGCGCGGCTGGCCCTCCGCCTTCACCTCGCCCAACGTCGGCCGGGGCATGCTCCTCCGCTCGGGTTGACCGGTTGTATGGGGAACATGGTAGGGCGCGCCCGGAGTTGTCCTGGCCCGGCCGCCGACCGCCGGCCGTAGCGGGCAACCGGGGCCGTCCGGACGCGGTCAGCGCAGCCTGGTCAGGCGTAGCTGTGCGCCTGGTCCGGGTAGCTGCCGTCGGCGACCTCGCCGACGTACCGGGTGGCCGCCGCCAGCAGGTCGCCGTGGAGGTCCGCGTACTGCTTGACGAACCGCGGGAGCCGACCCGAGGTAAGCCCGGCCATATCCTGCCAGACCAGGATCTGGGCGTCGCAGCACGGGCCTGCACCGATCCCGACGGTGGGGATCCGGAGCGCGTTCGAGACCCGGCCGCCCAGTTCGGCCGGGACCGACTCCAGCACGACCGCGAACGCGCCGGCCCGCTCGAGCGCCCGGGCATCGGCCAGCAGTTCCGCGCCGGCGTCGCCGCGGCCCTGGACGCGGCGCATCCCGCCGAGGACGTTCACGCTCTGCGGGGTCAAGCCGAGGTGGCCCATCACCGGGATGCCCGCCGCAGTCAGGACCCGGACCTGCGGCAGCACCCGGCGGCCGCCTTCCAGCTTGACGGCCTGCGCGCCGCCTTCCTTCAGGTGCCGCACCGCGTTGGCGAGCGCGACCTCTGGCCCGGCCTGATAGGCGCCGAACGGCAGGTCGGCGACCACCAGCGCCGTGCGGGTTCCCGCGACGACGGCCCGCACCATCGTGATGAGCTCGTCCATGGTGACCGGGAGGGTGCTGTCGTGGCCGAGCACCAGTTCGGCGCTGGTGTCCCCGACCAGCAAAGCCCGGACTCCGGCCCGCTCGAATATCCCCGCCGTGAGAACGTCGTAGCTGGTGAGCATCGACCATCGCTCACCCCGGTCGGTGGCCGCCTGCAGGTCACTGATCGTGATGCGCCGGTCGTCCGGCCATGCTCCTGGTGTGTACATCGGCTTGCCTTCCTGGTCGCCACCACGGTGGTTGACGCCAGGTCGATCCTGCCGCACGACGAGGTACGGCCGGGTCGACGCCGGCCGCCCGGCCGTCTCTTTGTCAGTTACAGCAGCGTCGTGACCGCCTTGACCTCGGTGTAGTTCTTCAGGACCTCATGGCCCATCTCGCGGCCCCAGCCGGACTGCTTGTAGCCGCCGAAGGGCAGCGAGGCGTCGAACACGTTGTAGCAGTTGATCCAGACGGTTCCCGCGCGCAGCTTCTTGGCCAGGGCGTGCGCCTTAGAGATGTCGCGGGTCCAGATGCCGGCTCCGAGGCCATAGGGCGTGTCGTTCGCCTGCGCGGCGATCTCGTCGAGGCTGTCGAACTTCTCCGCGACCACGACCGGGCCGAAGATCTCCTCGCGGACAACCTTCATGTCAGGCCGCGTGTTGGTGAGCACTGTCGGCTCGACGAAGTATCCGCGCTCCCCGTACCGGCCGCCGCCGGTCAGCGCCGTAGCACCGTCCGCCCGGCCGGATTCGAGGTACCCGGTCACCCGGCGGAACTGCTCGTCAGAGACAAGCGGGCCCATCTGGGTGGTGGGGTCGAGCCCGGACCCGAGCTTGATCGACTTGGCGATCTCGGCCACGCCGTCGACGACCTGGTCGAACTTGCCCGCCTGCACAAAGAGCCGGGAGCCAGCCACGCAGCACTGGCCGTGGTTGAAGAAGATGGCGTTCGCGGCGCCCTCGACCGCGCTGTCCTCGGCGTCGTCGAACACGATGTTCGGGCTCTTACCGCCGAGCTCGAGCGTGAGCTTCTT
>JASIBJ010000826.1 GCA_030045215.1 Streptosporangiaceae bacterium
GCACATCTTGAGGGGAACGGGCTCGGGTCCGATCGCGGCCTTCTGCGACGCGCTCTCGGCGATAGATCTCGGTCTGGGCGGAGTACCAGTGCGCGTGCTCGATTACGCCGAGCACGCCCTCACCCCGGGGCGGGATGCGGAGGCCGCGGCCTACCTGGAGATCCAGGTCGGGGAGCGGGTGCTCTGGGGAGCCGGGATCAGCTCGTCGATCACGATGGCCTCGCTGCACGGCGTGATCAGCGCGCTCAACCGGGCTTATCCGCGCCGGTAGAAGGGCTCGGCGCGGGCGGCGATCCACTGGTCGATCTGGTCGGGCTCGCTCTCGCCGGGGAACGTCACGTCGATGGGATACCCGGCGTCGTGCCTGGCCGCCTGGGCGGCCCGCTCCAGCGCCGTGACCACCGCGTCCGTGACCGCGGCGTCCGCCGGGTCATCCAGGGTGACCGAGATGATCATGCCCTCCCCGGAGAACCTGACCGACAGCCAGGCCGCCGAGGCCTCGGCTGCCTGCGGGATGCCGGCCAGCGCGGCCCGGATCTCGGTGAGCAGGCGCTCGGGCGCGGCCGGCAGCGGGCCCAGGCTGACCCGGTCCTGGTCGCCGGCCGACGCGTCGACCGCGAGGAAGCCCACGCCCGGCGGGTAGATCGGGACGCTCTGGGTCGCGCCGGCGTTCAGCGCGATGCCGACACCCGTCGGCAGCAGCCTGGCCAGGTCGGCGGCCACAACTACGGCGTGCGGGATCTGGCCGGCCGAGGCGATGAGTAGCTCCGGCGAGGTGTAGGCGGGCACGAACTCGCTGCCCAGGTAGGTGACGGTGGGCAGTTCGACCGCGCCGCTCACGGTCACGGCGGACCGGTCGTCGGGCAGCGGTAACCAGAGCCTGGCCGCCCTGAGGGTCTCCAGCAGCTCCCCGATCTTGGTCGCATCCTGGGTGGCGGCGGTTAGCGCCCACTCGACTGTGTGTGCCGGGGGACCCGGTGGAGGTGTGGCAGTGTTGCTGTCGGTCGCGACGCCGATATCTAAGGGCACCTGACGGATAGTAAAGGTTCGGAGGCTGTGCGTAGTGGCAAACGCGCCGAGCGCCGTGCGCTGGATCGAGGTTGACCCAGGCCGGATCGAGGGCTGGCTCGACTCGTTCGGTCGTAAGCACGGCGGCGCGCGCTCCGAACCAGGTCCTGAGGTCGTCATGATCCTGGCCGCCGACGGCTCGGTTGCCGAGTGCCACCCGCCGTTCCCGCCGCTGCCGGCCGGGAGCAGGGGAACGGGCGCGGAACTCGCCGCGCACGCGACCGCGCCGCGCACCGTGGGAGTGCTGCTCGTGCGCCTCGGCGGATACGCCGCCGGCATTTTCACCGGGCCGGACGCCCGTCTGACGGCCTCGAAGGTCGGCAGCCGCCTTGTCCACGGCCGCAGCGCCGCCGGGGGCACGTCGCAGCACCGCTTCGCCCGGCGCAGGGAAAAGCAGGCGAATGAGGCGCTGGCGGCAGCCGCCGACAACGCCCTGCAGGTATTCGGCCAGTTCGCCGGCCGGCTCGACGCGGTCGTGCTCGGAGGGGACAAGCGCGCCATCGCCACGCTGCGTTCCGATGCGCGGCTTGAGCCCTATTTCGCGATCGCCGTGGACCGGTTCCTGACCGTCCCCGATCCGCGGCTGACCGTGCTCCGGGCCACACCGCGGGCGTTCCGGTCGATCCGGGTCCGCCTGACCGAGACGGCTGGCTAAGCCGGATCGGTGAGCGTCAGCTCGAGGAACACGCGCTCGGCCGGGGCCGGCCCGCGGCGCAGCATCCGGCTGACCCGCCCCGACCACATGATCGCGCGCAGCTGCAGCCCGTACTTGGCCAGGAACAGCGGCCAGATCTCGGGCCGGTCGGCAAGAGCCACGACCTGCGCCCTGGCCGGCACCGCCGGGCCGGTGAGCTTGCCGCGGGCTGTGCACGGCGCGATGGTGACCTCGGGATTGCGGCGGATCCGCCTGGCCTTGCCGGTCTGCGCGCCGGTCCAGACGTAGAGCCGGCCGCCGCTGGCCGTGACCCAGACCGGCGTCGCGACCTGGCGGCCGTCGCGCCGGTAGGTGGTGATGCTGACGTACCGCTGCTGACCGAGGTCTGCCATGGCGCCATCATGCCGGAAATACGGTTGCCCGGCCTGGCCGTGGCTTGGGTAAAATTGCCCCGTGCAACCTCTCCTGACGTGACGCAGCCCCCCGTCCCAGGGGTGACCTCTGCCCTGCGCCCGAGCTGCATCGCTATCTGTCAGGAGTGACTTCCCGTGATTTCCGCACGCGACATTGAGCTGCGCGCTGGCTCGCGTCTGCTGCTAGAGCGCGCGACTTTCCAGGTATCGCCTGGCGACAAAATCGGCCTCGTCGGCAGGAACGGCGCGGGCAAGACGACCCTGGCCCGCGTGCTCGCGGCCGAGGCGCTGCCGGCCGCCGGGTCCGCCCAGTCGGGTGGCTCCGTCGGCTACCTGCCGCAGGACACCAGGACCGGTGACCTGGACGCGCTGGCGGTCGACCGGATCCTGTCCGCCCGGGGTCTGGACGCGCTGCTGGCCGCCATGCGCGACGCCGAACTGCAGATGGCCGACGCCAACCCAGGGCAGCGCGACGCCGCGGTGCGCAGGTACGGGCACCTGGAAGAGCGGCTCACGGTGCTCGGCGGCTACGCCGCGGAATCCGAAGCGGCGTCGCTGGCCAACAGCCTCGGCCTGCCGCAGAAGGTGCTGAAGCAGCCGCTGCACACGTTGTCAGGCGGGCAGCGGCGGCGGATCGAGCTGGCCAGGATCTTGTTCAGCGGTGCGGACACGCTGCTGCTCGACGAGCCGACCAACCACCTCGACGCCGACTCGGTGAGCTGGCTGCGCGATCACCTGCGCGCGTTCCGCGGTGGCCTGGTCGTGATCAGCCACAACACCGAACTGCTCGACGCCGTGGTGAACAAGGTATTTCACCTCGACGCGGACCGCGGCGTGCTCGACATCTACAACCTGGGCTGGAGGGCCTACCTCGACCAGCGCGAGACCGACGCGCGGCGCCGTCGCCGCGAGCGGCTGAACGCGGAGCGGCAGGCGACCGCGCTGCAGGCGCAAGCGGACAAGATGCGCGCCAAGGCGACCAAGGCCAAGGCGGCCCAGAACATAGCCAAACGGGCCGAGAGGCTGCTGGCCGGGGTCAGCGCGGACCGCGCGTCAGAGAAGGTGGCGAAGCTGCGGTTCCCCGTGCCCGCGCACTGCGGCAAAACGCCGCTGGCCGCTCAGCAGTTGTCGAAGTCCTACGGTTCGCTCGAGGTCTTCACCGACGTGGACGTGGCCGTGGACCGGGGGGCCAGGCTGGTCGTGCTCGGCCTGAATGGCGCGGGCAAGACGACGCTGCTGCGGCTGCTGGCCGGGCTTGAGGAGCCCGATACCGGCGAGGTGCTGCCGGGCCACGGGCTGCGCCTCGGGTACTACGCGCAGGAGCACGAGACGCTAGATAACGACCGCACGGTGCTGGAGAACATGCGCTCTGCGGCACCGGACCTGGCCGAGAGCGAGCACCGCAGCCTCCTCGGCTCGTTCCTGTTCTCGGGCGACGACGTGGCCAAACCCACGGGGGTGCTGTCGGGCGGCGAGAAGACGCGGCTCGCGCTGGCCCTGCTGGTCGTGTCGGGCGCGAACGTGCTGCTCCTGGACGAGCCGACGAACAACCTGGATCCCGCGAGCCGGGCGGAGATCCTGTCCGCGCTGCGCAAGTTCACCGGAGCCATTGTCCTGGTGACCCACGATGAGGGCGCGGTCGACGCGCTCCGGCCAGAACGGGTCGTGCTGCTACCCGACGGCGTCGAGGACGCCTGGAGCGAGGAGCTTGCTGACCTGGTCGCTCTTGCCTGACGGAATGGCCAGGAAGACCGCCGCGAAAAAGAAAGATCTTTTTCGCGGGGAGTGGGTAGCCGATCACCCGCTAATGAGTGATCATGGCGAGATACGGTAGCGCAGCGCCAGTCAAGTTCACCGGGAGGAACGCGTGACCGAGACTCTCAAGAAAGGCACCCGCGTCACCGGTGCCGACCGGACGAAGCTCGCCGGCGATCTGAAGAAGCGGTACACGGCCGGCGAGAGTATTCGGTCGCTCGCGGCCTCGACCGGGCGCTCCTACGGTTTCATTCACCGCATCCTGAGCGAAAGCGGCGTCGCGCTGCGCGGCCGTGGCGGGGCCACCAGGGGAAGGGCCAAGTCAAAAGCCTGAGCCAGCCTCGCACCGCGGGGGGATTGGGGATCGTTCCCGCGGCAAGAACCGCGCAGGAATGGCTGTCGTCCCTCTGGCAAGTGCCGTGCTGCCCAGTGGATCGGTGACTCATGCCTGCTGACGAGAATGTCCTGCCAGCGGCCGGCCTGCGCTGGAGCCTGCAGGACCGCGTCGCCACCATCACGCTCAACCGCCCAGAGCGCCGCAACGCGATGACGCCCACGATGTGGTACGGGCTGGCCGAGATCGGCGGGAAGATACTCGAGGACGCGAGCATCAGGGTGGTCGTGATCCGGGGCGAGGATCCGTCCTTTTGCGCGGGAATCGACCTGCGGATGTTCAGCCCGGAGGGCGCGCCGGGGGAGGACCGGGGCCCTGGCGTCGACGACCCCGGCTTCGGCGAGCATATCCGCGGCTACCAGGAGGGCTACCTGTGGCTGCGCGACGAGCGGATCGTCTCAATCGCCGCCGTCCAGGGACACGCGATCGGGGCCGGCTTCCAGCTCGCCCTGGCCTGCGACCTGCGGGTGCTTGCCGACAACGCCAGGCTGTGCATGAAGGAGCCGGCGCTCGGCCTGGTTCCCGACCTTACCGGCACCAAGCCGCTGGCGGAGATCGTCGGGCGGCCGCGCGCGATCGAGCTGTGCCTGACGGCCAGGACGGTCGACGCGGACGAGGCGCGCGAACTGCGGCTGGCCGAGTACGTCGTGCCGGCCGCCGACCTGGGCGCGAAGGTCGATGACCTGGCCCGCCAGCTGACCTCCACGGACGTCGCGGCGGCCAGGGCAACGAAGGCGCTGCTGGCCACGGCAGCGGCCAACTCCCTGGAAGAGCAGGCCGCCGCGGAGCGCGCGG
>JASIBJ010000827.1 GCA_030045215.1 Streptosporangiaceae bacterium
CGCGGACCCCGTTCTCGTGCTCCCAGATGATCATCGTGGGCGCATCGATGTCGACGCCAGGACCCATGTGCGTATTACCGATCCAGGCCCGCACCTCTCGGATCGGACCGAACAGCCAGATCGCGGTGGACAGCTTGTGCCAGCCGTCGTCGAACACCATGATCCCGCGGCCGAGCTTCATCTGCTCCATCTGGTACTCGAACGCGCTGAACGGCACATCCCAGCCACCGTTGCCAACGCCGACCATCTTCATGTGGTAGCCGACGATCTCGCCGATCTCGCCCGACTCGATGATGGCCTTGAGCCGGTGCAGCGGCTGGTAGAACAGGTAGTTCTCCATCACCCGCAGGATGCGGTTGTTAGCATCCGCCGCCTTGATCATCCGTCGCGCGCCGGCCAGGTCGTTGCACATCGGCTTCTGCGCGTTCACATGCCAGCCGTGGTCCAGCATCTCGACGACCCCGTCGACATGCAGGGGGACGGGTAGCAGCGACTCTGCGGCATCCACCTCGATCCCGCTTGCGGCAAGTTCAGCTATGGAGGGGAACGTGGCCGCGTCCGGCCAGTCGGCTTGCCGTTGCGCGCGGCGCTCCGGGCTTGGATCCACCAGGGCGACGACCTCGGCGTCAGGATTTCCCCGATAGCCAAGGACGTTCAGGTCATAGATCCGCCCGAGGCCGACGAACGCGGTTCGCACAGGACGGTTAAAGGGCAAGAAACTCACCGGGTTGTGTCTCCTTCAGCTCCCCCGCTGAGTCGGTAAATCTGATCTGAGGCCGCACGCTCTTCCCCGGGCCACCTGGCGCTATGGGGGGAACGGGCACCTCGGTGCGGACGACGTCATGCGGTTCCTCGGCGTAGCTGTAAGTGCCCGTATTTAAGCCCAGAACCATACGGTGCACAAGCCCCGACCAGGGCCAGAGTGCACACTACCGGTCATAGGACCTCTTCGAGCCACCGGTGGTAGACGCCCGCGAACGGCTCTGCTCCGGCGCCGATCACCGCCTGGAGCCAGGCCGCCGATTGCTCAGCGTTGCGGATCACATCCGGCGGGTAGCCGTACCGCACTTGGTGCTCGGCGAACTCGTCCTCGTCTACCAACAGCACCTGCTGATTCCCCCGCAGTCTCACCACGTCCAGGTCGAGGTCGACCATTGTCACGCAGTTCTCTTCTCGCCACTCGGGTGGCGAGGTGATGTCGCAGTAGATCTCGGTAGTTCGCGGGGCTGCGTTGAAGGCGGCCGTCCACCACGCACCGACCGGAAACAACTGGACCGTTCGCTCTCGGAAGATGACGGGCGGCTCGCTGCCCCGCTGGCTGGACCTTCCGGCGGGCGCGCCTAGCCAGGTGCCGTGCTCGTCTTCACCCAGGTACTGCATCGTGTGATGCCAGTGCAGGCTGCCGTCGAACTTGGTGTAGACCACGCGCACATCCCGACCGGTCACGAAATGCAACCCTAAGCGCTGCCGGCACCGCGAACGCGGGTTCGACATGCCAGGAACCGCCGTGCGGCATGCGCGATGCCCCGCTGCCGAAGCCGCGGCGGCGTACTGGGCGCCGCGTAGAGCTTCCGGCAGGCTTCGCCACACCTGAGCGCGGCGTGCTCCCGCTGGAAGCGGCCGGCGACTGCCCCGTCAGGGCTCGTCGCGGCTGGTGGGAGCGTAATCACGGCAAGCTTCAATGAACGCCGATTTTTTGAGTTGACACCGTTTACCTTGGCGTTGCATACTAAGAGTGTAAACAGTGTTAACGAAATAAGGAGCCGGCGATGAGCATCAACTTCCAGATGGTTCAGGACACTCTCTACGCACTCGCTGCCGTGGTTGGCATCGCGATCGTGTTTGCGGCCGCGATCATCGGCGCTGCCGCCGCGACCCGGCGCAGCCGGCGTCACAGCGCGACCGGCACCCACGCTGCCCCGACGATTGCCCAGCACCCCGTCCAGACTGACGACGTACGCGAACTCGTGTTGCGGTGAGACCAGGCCAGCGGGGCCAGACCTGCGGCAACAGCCAAGAGGGACGACGCCACCGGGCGCCGCCCCTCTTCCCATGTCGGGGACTGGTTGCGGCCCGGCTGGCCAGACAGACAGCAACGCACGCCAGCCAGCCGGCCGTAGCGCGGCTCGGCCGCGCGACGGGACACCGATCGCACGCAGGGCTGCCCCTTCAGGCGGGCCCGGCCAGTCCCTCGAATGGCTGCCCTTCCCGGTCGCCCGCGACCCGGAATGGCACGCCCGCCCAGATACGGAATGGCCGTCACGACTCGGCCAGGCGCGTGATCGTTTCGGTGTCGGCAGGGCCGCTTGGTCCTTGCAACTGCTTAGCCACTTGCCTAATAATTAGGCACATGGCTAATGATTCTGTGATCTGCACGTACCGGGTGCGGCCGGACGCCGAAACGCAGTTCGCTGACCTACTCGAGCGTCACTGGCGGACACTTCACGAACTCGGCTTCGTTACCGACGAGCCATCGCTGATCTTCCGGTCGAAGCATGAACCGCCGACGTACGTGGAGATCTTCACGTGGGTAGAGGGCGGATTCGAGCGCGCGCATGAGCACCCGGCAGTCGTTGCTATCTGGGAGCCGATGGAGCCTCTGCTGGAGGAGCGCGACGGCCGGCGGCGGTGGGAGTTCCCGCACTATCGGCGAGTCCAGCTCGGGACGTGACCGACCAGCCGCGAGGCCTGACCGAGCTTGAGGACTTCGATGCGGTCTTCGGCGCGCTTGCGCATCGGTCCCGGCGGATGATCCTCTCGGTCTTGCACGCCCGCGGCGGGGAGATGACATCCGGAGCGATAGCCGCTCGGTTCGAGCACTCGTGGCCCACCGTCTCTGGGCACCTGCGCGTGCTGCAGGAAGCCGGCCTGGTGGCGATCGAGCTGCGCGGGCGTGAGCACGTGTACCAGATCCAGACCGAGCGCCTGCTCCGGGTG
>JASIBJ010000086.1 GCA_030045215.1 Streptosporangiaceae bacterium
GGCCAGTGCTGGGCATCTGCGGCGGGTATCAGATGCTGGCCGCCACCATCTCCGACGACGTGGAGTCAGGCGCGGGCCGGGTCTGCGGTCTCGGCCTGCTGCCCGCCAGCGTGACCTTCGCGGAGGCCAAGAGGCTCGGCCGCCCGGCCGCGACCGCCTACGGCGTGCCGGTCGCCGGGTACGAGATCCACCACGGCGTTGTGACCATTGACGGCATTGCCGGCCAGCCATTCCTGGACGGCTGCCGAAGCGGCACGGTGTGGGGAACCAGCTGGCACGCCACGCTCGAGAACGACGAATTCCGCCGGGCTTTCCTGACCGAGGTCGCGGAGCTGGCGGGGCGCGACTTCAAGGCGGCACCTGACACCTGTTTCGCTGAGCTTCGCAACAGCGAGCTCGAGCGGCTGGCCGACCTGGTGGCCGAGCATCTCGACACGGCCGCGCTGGTAAGTCTCATTGAGGGCGGACCGCCGCCGGGGCTGCCGGTGCTGCCGCTCGCCGGGCTCTCGCGATCGGGCTGACAACTCAGGCCGGGGCGGCAGCCTCCTGGGCCGCCTGGGTGGGCGGCTCGTCGCCGCGGGACCCGCTCAGCTTGGCGTTCCGCAGCGCGGGAATCAGGGCGCCAAGCACGAGCGCGCCGGCCACGCAGGCCAGCCCGCCACTGACGACCGAGAAGTCGAGCCCGACGAACCGAGCCACGGCTCCGGCCTCCACATTCCCCAGCGCCGGTGCGCCCGTGACCTGGGCGAGGTACAGGCTGCTCACCCGTCCGCGCAGGGGATCGGGCGTGTGAACCTGCAGCAGGGCGTTTCGCAGGATCTCGGAGATGAGGTCGCCCATCCCGGCGAGCGCTAGGAAGGCGAGGGCGACGGGCAGGTTGTGGATGAGGCCGAACCCGGCGATGGCCCCTCCCCAGATCATGCCGGCGCCGATCACTACGACGCCAGGCCGGCGCAGCCGGCCGGTCCAGCCGCTGGTCGCGGCGCCGATCATCGCGCCGAGGCCGGGCGCGGCGACCAGTAGGCCGTAGGTGTCGGGGCCGCCATGGAAATGCTGGCTGGCGAGTGCGGGGAACAAGGCGGACGGCATGCCGAACAGCATCGCGTTGGTATCTACAAGCAGCATCCCGCCGACGACTCCGTTGCGTCGCACATACGTGAATCCGGCGGCAAGCGATCGCAAGCCGGGCCGCTCCGCCCGCGTCACCGGCGGGAGCGGCCGTACAGTCGAGAGCGCTACGGCGAAGATCGCCAGGCAGGCGGCGTCGATCGCGTAGCAGGTGGCCACGCCGGGACCGGCGATCAACACTCCGGCCAGCGCGGGTCCTCCGAGCTGGCCAAGCTGGCTGGCGGTTGCGTTCAGCGCCGCCGCTGCCGCGAGCCGGTGCTCGCCAACTAGCGCGGGCGTTGCCGCGGTCGAGGCAGGCGAACTCAGGCCCGACAGCATGCCGATGCCGAATGTCAGCGCGTAGAGCGGCCACAGTTGCGGATGCGCGAGCAAGCTGTTGACCGTCAGCAACAGAGCAAGGGCGGCCTCAGGGAGCAGCGTTGTCATCAGCACGGTACGGCGGTCGTGCCGGTCGGCCAGCATCCCGCCTGCCAGCAGCCCGATGAACATGCCGACGCCGGCCGTAAGCGTGAGCAGGCCAACCGCGAGCGAGCTGTGCGTCAGCCCGTAGACCTGCCAGTTTGCTGACGTTGTGGCAACGGCGCTGCCGCCCATGGACACGAAGCGGCCAACGAACAGGCGCCGGTAGTCACGGCTATCGCGCAGCGGGGCGGTGTCAATCGCTATCTGCCCGATCCGCATGGCAGGCAGGTTACCGGCTAGCCTGCGGCCACCGGCTGCGGCAGGGTGCGGCGAAGATCACAGTACGCAGAGCGGCTGGTCCGGGGCACCAGCGCACTGTGCCGCCTCCAGATCCGGAGCGGTGAAACGGAAGAGCCCGGTTGGCTGCCTCTCCATGAGTGGCTTCAGGCCTCCGTTATCCGGACGCTGTCGAGCTCCCAGAATGCGCGCAGCGCCGTGAGCTTGCCCTCGTCATTGCAGCGGTAGGTGTAGACGCCATTGACGACCGCGACGTGCCGCCCGCCCGGCAGCACGGTGCGGATCAGGCCGACGTCGGCGACTTCGTTCCCGCAGAGATAGGAGTGCTCGATCTCGAACGTGATCTGCTCGTTTGGCGCGATCACGCTGTCATAGAACGTCGCGATCGCGTCCGGTCCGCGATGGCCGTGGCCGGCCGGATCAAAGGGAGACGGGCCGATCGGGTCCTGGATGACGGCGTCGGCCGCCCACAGGCTCAGCCACTCGGCTCTGTCCTTCACCTTGACGGCCGCCTGAGAGCGACGGGCCAGTTCGCGTGCAGTGATCCTCTGGTCGGGCATGGCGCGCTTCTCCTCCGGTCAGCCGCCCGTGCATCGTGTAATGCCGCCGGGCCAAAACTAGAACAGGTTCTAGCCGAAATTCAACCATCGCCCAGCCACAGGGCAGCAGCCTCGGCGTCGCGCCGGCCCACTCCCGCGCACTCCGGCCCGCGCCGACTGCGCGCGTCGGCTGCGCCCGAATCATGGATCACGGGCCTCCCATGCCGAGCGGTACTACGGAATGGTGCTGTTTCAACATATGCGCGGTTATGTATGGCGCGGGCGGGCGGCGTCGCGCTGACCTGCAAAGAATTCTCCGCACAGAGCGCTGACCTCGACACGACCGCCGTTACCGCGCTGGACATTGGGTATGTGGGACAGTTGATCGACTTCAACTGAAGGAGTGACATGGCTCTGCCAACACTGACCCCGGAGCAGCGCGCCGAGGCGCTGGCCAAAGCCCAGGCCGCGCGCAAGGAGCGCAGCGAGCTTCTCGCCAAGGTGAAAGCCGGGAAAGTCACCATTGCCCAGCTGCTCGACCGCAAGGACGACGTAGCCAAGAAAACGAAGGTTGCCCAGGTGATCAAGGCGCTTCCTGGCTACGGGCCGGCGAAGGCCGCAGCAGTCATGGAGGAAGCAGGCATCGACGACAACCGGCGCGTCGGCGGCCTGGGGGACCAGCAGCGCCGCAAGCTGCTTGACGCCGTCGCCGGCTGACCTGACTTGGGGGCGGGCAGGCTCAGGCTGGCCGCTTCCTTATTACCTGACCGCATGACCGCTGCGCGGCTTGATGCCCCGCGCGGGCGTGGGTGCACGACGCGTGCTTCACATAGTTCGCCGTGACACCTTCTACGTTCGATGCGGTTTGGTACCCGGTTTGACCCGATACGCTCCGGGCACTTACAGGATCTGGTGCCAGGCGGAAGAACTCGGAGGATGCGGACCACGGCCAGCAGGCCGATGGGCACGAGGTCGTCGTGGACAGCCTGGTGCCCATCGGCCTTTTGGCTCGTTTTGGCCGTCGGCCGTCTATCGTTGCCAGCGTGCTGGCCGACCTGTCCGGACCCGAGCAGGCATGTCTTGAGCTTGCGTGGCAGGCCTTGCTGGCTGGCACCATCCCGATCGGGGCTGTGGTGGCGGACGCCGACGGTGCCGTCATCCGGTCGGGCCGCAATGCCGTGTACGGCCACGGCGAGCCGCCCCTGATCTCGGGCAGCCTGCTCGCGCATGCGGAGATCAACGCCCTACTCGGCCTGCCGGTGAGTGGGAGCTATCCCGAATGTCGCCTCGTTACGTCGTTGGAACCATGCCAGATGTGTACCGGCGCTTTGCGGATGGCGACGGTGGGAGCGCTGACGTACCTGGGCGCCGATCCGGTAAACGGCACCGCCTGGGTCCTGGAATCCGCCCGATACGTAGGCCACCGGCCAATTGAGGTGACCGGACCGTGCGCGGACGAGACCGGGCGGCTCGCGTCCGGGCTGGCGGTCGCCTACCACCTGCGGCATCGGCCTGACGGCCGGTACGTCGCGGCCTACCGGAAGGTCAGTCCTGGCCTGCTGGCCGTCGGCGCGGCCTTGATTGAGGCGGGCATGTTCGAGCTTGCCGCAGAGCGGCAACCCTGGCCCCAGGCGGCGCCCGCGTTGCTGGCTGCCGTCCAGCAGACGGTCTAGCCGCCCGCGATCGGCGGGCAATGCGCCGCTCAGAGCGGACGCCGACGCTGCGCGGCTTGAGGTGGACACCGGCGGGCTGGGCATGATGAGGGGAACGCGAGGCATCGCGCTGCCGGCACCGTGGCCCGGCCGCGATCACCGTCGGAACCGCCTGCATGCCGAGGGAGCTAGCCATGCACCAGCCACCCATCCCGCACGTGGCAGGCTCCGATCCCGACATCGCCGAGCTCATCCAGGCCGAGGCACGCCGCCAGTTCGAGAAGATCAGGCTCATCGCGTCGGAGAACTACGCGTCCGTCGCCGTGCTGGAGGCCAGCGGATCGGTGCTGACCAACAAGTACTCAGAGGGCTATCCAGGGCGGCGCTATTACGAAGGACAGCAGTGTGTCGACCCCATCGAGCGGCTGGCGATTGAGCGAGCCGAGCGGCTGTTCGGCGTAGACCACGCAAACGTCCAGCCCTACTCGGGGTCGCCCGCGAACCTCGCTATCTACCTGGCCTTCATGCAGCCAGGCGACACGGTGATGGGCATGTCGCTGCCAATGGGCGGGCACCTCACGCACGGCTGGTCAGTCTCGGTGACCGGCAAATGGTTCAACCCGGTCCGCTATGGCGTGCGGGCCGACACCGGCCGGGTAGACCACGACGAGGTACGAGACCTGGCCAGGCGCGAGCGACCGAAGGTCATCTTCTGCGGCGGCACCGCGATCCCGCGGACCATCGACTTCCCCGCCTTTGCCAGCATCGCGCGCGAAGTCGGCGCAATCCTGGTGGCTGACATCGCCCACATCGCGGGCCTAATCGCGGGCGGGGCGCATCCATCCCCGGTCGGGTACGCAGATGTCATCACGACGACGACTCACAAGACGCTGCGCGGCCCTCGCGGTGCGATGATCATGTCTACGGCTGAACACGCGGCCGCAGTGGACAGGGCCGTGTTTCCCGGCTTGCAAGGCGGTCCGCACGACCACACCACGGCGGCGATCGCGGTCGCGCTGCGCGAAGCCGCGCAGCCGTCGTTCAGCACGTACGCGCACCAGGTGGTCGCAAACGCGAGGGCGCTGGCTGACGGACTGCTCGCCCGTGGCTACAGCCTGGTCTCCGGAGGCACGGACAATCACCTGATGCTGGTGGACCTGACCGAGCAGGGCATCGGTGGCAAGCCGGCCGCCCAGGCCCTCGATCGCGCCGGCATCGAGCTCAACTACAACACGATCCCGTTCGATCCCCGCAAGCCGTTCGACCCGTCCGGGCTGCGGATCGGCACGCCGGCGATTACCACGAGAGGCCTGACTGAGCGGCACATGGGGCAGGTTGCGGTCTGGATCGACGAAGCGATCACCGCCGCCGCAAAGCAGGACGCCGACGCGCTCGATCGCATAGCCGCGGACGTGCGTGAGCTGCTCACCGGATTCCCGATGCCCGGCTGGGCCAGGCCTGCCTGAGTGCCGAGGCGGTGATCATCCGCCAGGCAGTGCGATCCGGCGGGCTTGCCGCCGTGTCTAAACGAATGTATGTTCGAGTGTAGAGAAGCTGCCTGTCTTCCCCTGGGCAGCGGCCGGCAGCGGGCCGGCACCGCCGCCAGGGAGATCAGCACAATGCGCAGCACCCGCGGAGAGCCCGTCGAGGTTTGGCTCCGCCACGGCCGTCCCGCCAGGTTCGTTTGGCGCGGCCGCCTGTACACCGTCTTGTTCGTCCTCGACCGGCGCCCCGGCCCGCCGCCGCCTCCGGACCAGCCGGATCCGGACGCTCCGCGCCTGGAATTCTGGGTCGTGGAAGCGACCGCCCAGCCCGCCGTCGCGGCGACGAGGTACGAGCTATGCCATGACCTGGGCACCGGTCGGTGGACGCTGTCCCGATCGTGATTCTTGCGAGTCAAGCGGCATCGTCGGCGCGTCACCGGGCTGGCAGCCTCCGGTGAGTCCCGGCGGCCGGGTCCGATGAGTAATGCGGCGGCCGGCAGCAGACAAACCCGAGACCAACTGTGCTCATTTGGTCTGATCTCGCGGTCGGTGGCTTATCCTTGTGGCTGCCGGTACTCGGCGACCGGGCGCTGAAGCATCTGCACGTCAGCAGGGCAGGCGCACGGAGTTCAGCCGCCGCGGCGGTCGGGTCCGGCAAGAGGGTTTCCCGCGAGTCCCCCCGTAGGTTCCCGTACTGTTGTACCTGTCTGACCCAGCTAAGCCATCCGACGAGCTAGGAATCTGATGACTGCTGAACCGGAAAAGCCCGCCCAAGTCGCACGGCCCGCATCGTCGAATCCGGTCAGCAAGGCGACCATGGCAGTGGTCTACGCCATCGTCCGCATCCTGCCAGGTCCGATTCGGAGGCGGCTGGAGACCGAGGCGGGCGACCGGTTCCTGCGGTTCGCTCCGGTGGCACTGGCAACGTTGATCACCAGCCAGCTCACACTGGCGATCCTGACTGGCTTCAACATGACGGCGGGCAAGGCGGCCCTCATCGCCTCGATCGTCGGTGCCTTCGTCAGCTACGTGCTGAGCCGCTGGGCCTGGGAGAGCCGGGGCCGCCCCGACTTGCTGCGCGAGACCGTGCCGTTCTGGCTAGTGTCCTTCGCCGTCTGGGGCATTCTGTCGCTGGTTGCACACTACGCCGGCGCCTTTGCCAAGCAGGAGCACCTGCACCACCTGGAGAAGCACCTCGTGGTCAACGGCGCCTACTTCCTTGCGAACTGCGTGACCTTCGTGTGCCGGTTCCTGATCTTCCATTACGTGCTGTTCAAGAAGCAGCGCAGGGCAGCAGCCGAGCCCGCGGCGGCGGCCGCTGCACCGCTGGCGGCGCCGGCCGCAGTGGCAGAGGCTGCTGCGGAAGAGCCGGCCAAGCTGGCGCTCGCTGGCGAGGCCACCGAGCAGACCAAGCCGCGGGCTTGAGCCTCGCCGACCCCAGGGTCGGCTGAGAGGACCACCGAAGCCTGTCCTCACCTCGGCGATTGCCTTGCCTCCGAGTCGGCCTCATCGCTGCGATGCACGAAAGCCCGGCGGCTGGCTGTGCCATGCTGAGAAACCGAACGCCGCCGCCGAGCGCGTTGTGACCGCCGCGCCAGGCTCTTTACGTGGCGGCGAGAGGAGGTGGGGGGGTTCGTGACTTTGCCTAATGAGGCACCGCCTGCGGCGAATCCGGTTACCGCGGAGTCATACCGCATCCTGCGGTCCAGGGTCGACCTGACGAGGCTGCCCAGGCACAGCCGAGACGTCACCGAGCGGGTTATCCACGCAACCGCCGACTTCGACTACCTCACCGACCTCGTATGCAATGAAGAGACGCTGGCCGAAGGTGTGGCCGCCCTGGCCGCGGGCGCTCCGGTTATCGCCGACGCGGCTATGGTGGCGGCGGGCATCACCGGCTGCCCGGTAATCTGCAAGATCAACGAGCCACTGACCCAGCGACTGGCCAGGACCGCGGGCATCACCAGGGCCGCTGCATCCGTCCGGCTCAGCTTCGGCGAGGCGGGCCCCGGGGCGGTCTGGGTGGTTGGCGGCGGCCCGGCCGCCCTGACGGAGATCCTGAGCCGCCGCGTCGAGCCCGCCTTCGTCGTGGGCATGCCGGCCGGCTTCGCCGGCGCCGCCGAGGCCAAGGACGCCCTGCGCGCCAGTGGCGTGCGGTCCGTCAGCAACGTGTCGGAGAAGGGCGGCCCGGTCGTTGCCGTGGCCGCCTTCAACGCTCTGCTTGAATCCGCCCTCATGGTTGACGGGTCGACGGGGGGCTGGGGCGGCGACGGCCAGTCGACCATCGCCGATGACGACGGCGCTGGCTGGTAGCGCCAGTTTGGAGCGACTGAGTTGACGCCGGACGCCAGGCCCGCGCCCGACGGGATGTTTCCCGATGACCAGCGGGCCGCCGTGTACCGGGTGATCGAGGAACGCCGCGATGTCCGGCGCGGGTTCCTGCCTGATCCGGTGCCCGCGGACGTGCTGGAGCGCGTGCTCGCCGCCGGCCACCGGGCGCCGTCGGTGGGGTTCTCGCAGCCGTGGGACTTCATCGTGATCACCGATCCGCAGAAGCGGGCACGGATCAAGGACCTGGCCGAGCACAGCCGCCAGGACTTCGCCGCCGAGCTGCCGGGAGCCAGGGCCAGGGCCTTCGATCGGCTCAAGACCGAGGCGATCCTGCAGACGCCCGTCAACATCGTGGTGACCTGCGATCCGACCCGGGGCGGACGGCACACCCTCGGACGCCATGCGCAGCCGCAGACGGCGGCGTACTCCAGCGTCCTGGCGGTGGCCAACCTGTGGCTCGCGGCCAGGGCCGAGGGTCTCGGCATCGGCTGGGTGAGCTTCTTCAGTGAACGCGACCTGGCCGCCGCGCTTGGCCTGCCCTCGCATCTGGAGGTCGTGGCCTACCTGTGTGTCGGGTACGTGACCGAGTTCGTCGCCGAGCCGGAGCTGGCCCTGGCTGGCTGGGCGCGACGGCGGCCGCTGGGCTGGGCCGTGCATGCCGAGGAGTACGGCAGGCGGGAGATGCCCGGCCGGGAAGCGGTGAGCCTGCTGGACGAGGTGCGCGCCGATATCAGGCCGCTGGATCCTGCCGCGATGACGGCCGCCAGGCAGCGGCAGGCGATGATGACCAAGCCCGCGGGCTCGCTTGGGCTCCTGGAAGACCTGTCGGTGCAGCTCGCCGGCCTCGCCGGGTGCTGCCCGCCACCGATGCCTGAGCCCGCGGCCGTAGCCGTGTTCGCCGCCGACCACGGGGTCCACGCCCAGGGTGTGACCCCATGGCCGCAGGAGGTAACCGCCCAGATGGTGGCCAACTTCCTGAACGGCGGAGCGGTGGTGAACGCGTTTGCCGCTCAGGCAGGGGCCGAGGTTGTGGTCGTGGACGTGGGCGTGAACGCCGACCTGGACCTGATGCCCGGCCTGCTGCCCAGGAAGATCGGCCGCGGCACCCGCGACTTCACGGCGGGTCCGGCCATGACCAGGGAGCAGGCTGTGGCGGCCATCGGGGTCGGCATCGAGGTGGCCAGGGACCTCGTCGTGGCCGGAAACCGGTGCTTGCTGACGGGGGACATGGGCATCGCGAACACCACAGCCTCCGCCGCGCTGATCGCGGCGTTCACTGGCCAGGATCCGGCCGCGGTGACCGGGAGGGGCACGGGGGTCGACAGCACGACTCTCGCCAGGAAGGTCGATGTTGTCCGTCGGGGGATCGCGCTGCACCAGCCAGATCCGGCCGACCCGGTGGGCGTGCTCGCAGCAGTCGGCGGATTCGAGCATGCGGCACTGGCCGGCTTCATCATCGGCGGCGCGGCCTTGCGGGTGCCGGTCATCCTGGACGGCGTGATCGCCGGTGCGGCCGCCCTTGCGGCCTGCGCGATCGCTCCCGACGCGGTCGGCTGCCTGATCGCCGGGCACCGCTCGGCTGAGCCGGGCCACCCGCTGAGCCTTGATCACCTTGGCTTGCTGGCCCTGATCGACCTGGAGTTGCGGCTAGGGGAGGGCACCGGCGCCCTGCTGGCGCTTCCCCTGGTGCAGAGCGCCTGCCGGGCGCTGCGCGAGGTGGCCACTTTTGACTCCGCGGGGGTAACCGAGAAGGCCTGATGGGCTCGGCCCGGGCATCCGGCCATGGCGTCCAGGATGGATGTGGGCTCCCGTTTAGTCGCTTGCTGACGGTAATCTGCCCTAGCGGCGCACAATTACCTCAAGGCCGGATACTCTCGCCCCGTTAACTGCAGACTTGTAATGGGCGGGACCCGAATCTGGATGGTGAGCATGACAGACCGGGGCCACGACTGGACCGCGTGGCTCGGGGCACTGGATGACTGGGACTTGACCTGCGAATGACCGACTCGCCTTTGGCGGGAGACCCGCGAGCATGACCGAAAGACAGGACCTGGCCGCCGTGCCGGCGCCGTGGAGCGGCGTCGGCGGGCCAGTCCCGGCTGCGCCGGAGCCCTCGGGAGCCGGACCCGGCGGAGCAAGCAGTGGCCGTACCGCCGAGCGGGACGTGCAGCCTCCCGATGAGGCGCGCCCGGCCGCGACCTGGGCCAGCCCGGCTAATACCACGGCAGGGCAAGCGCACAGTGGTCAGATCGGGCCCGATGATGACGAGGAACCCTACGCGAGAGTAGATGCCCGCAAACTCGAGGCGGCCCTGCTCGGCCTGCGCAAGCCCGTCGTCTCGGTGCCGCTGCCGCTCGAGGCCCCGGACATCGAGGCGGCCAGGGCGGAGCGGCTCAAGCTACTCAGCCAGATCGATGACTACCTGCTGCCGAGGCTCCGCCAGTCCGGAGCGCCGATCCTGGTGGCCCTGGTGGGCTCGACTGGCGCGGGCAAGTCGACGCTGCTCAACAGCCTCTGCGGGCGGCAAGTCAGCGCGACCGGCATCCGCCGTCCGACGACGAACAGCCCTGTCCTGGCCTGTCATCCGAACGACATGCGGTGGTTCGCGGAGAACGTCTTCCTTCCCACGCTGCCCAGGGTCCGCCAGCAGGGGCTGGCGATGCCAGGCCGGGACGGACTGCTCGTGCTGGCGGCGGCCGACGGAATGCCAGAGGGCGTTGCCGTGCTTGACACGCCCGACATCGACTCCGTCGTCAAGGCCCACCGGGATTTCGCCCACCAGTTCCTGGATGCCTCCGACCTGTGGCTGTTTGTCACGACAGCCCGCCGGTATGCCGACGCGGCCGTCTGGGAGATGCTCAAGGACGCCAGGAATCGGGGTGCCGCGCTGGCGATCGCGCTGTCGCGGGTGCCTTCTTCGGCTGCCGCAGAACTGGCCGCGCACTTCGACGCGATGCTGGACGCGAACGGCCTGCGTGAAGTACGTCGGTTCATCATCCCGGAGACCGTCGTAACCGAAGCTCAGCTGCCAGGCGAGATCGCCACGCCCATCAAGGAATACCTGGCCGATACCGCACGGCGCGATGACCGGCGGGTTGCCGTTCTCACCCAGACCATGTCCGGTGTGCTCGATACCTTCCGCGACCGGGTGCCGACGCTCGCTGATCACGCGGCCGCGCAGCTGGCGGTCAGCCGGGATCTGCAGACGGCGGCAGCCACCGCCTACTCGGCGGCGCTGGTCGAGTTCGACCAGGCAACCAGGAACGGATCGCTCCTGCACGGGGAGGTAATGGCCCGCTGGCAGGACTTCGCTGGCACGGGCGACCTGCTCAAGGCGCTTCAGGTCCGGCGCGCTCGCGGACCGGCGGGCAAGGGCAGGAAGCAACGACCGCCGGCCAGGGCGGCCGCCCTCCGGGCCGCACTGGACGAGAGCCTGGAGTCGCTCATCGCGGCGATGGCCGACCGGGCCGCCGAAGGCGCAGTCGCCGCGTGGCGGGAGAACCCTGCGGGCGCGGCCTTGATGGGCGCGAAGCCGATGGCCGGCCCGGCCGAGGCCGGCGCGGCCGGAGAGACCGACTACGTCGCTTCGGCCCTCGCCGACCTGGGCATCCTGGATGTATCTGCCGCCGCCGAGCATCCGGGCCCGGCCGTGCTC
>JASIBJ010000087.1 GCA_030045215.1 Streptosporangiaceae bacterium
CCAGGGTGCGCGCCGCGGCCATCTGGCGGGCGAGTTCCCGGATACGTGCCGCTGGCACACCAGTGATCTCCTCAGCCCACTCGGGGTCCTTGACGATGCCGTCTGCGTCGCCGCGAAGGTAACGGGCGAACCGCGGGAAACCGACGGTGTAACGGTCCAGGAAGCCGGTGTCGGCCAGGCCATCGCCATCGAGGACCTGGGCCAGCGCGAGCATCAGCGCGGCGTCGGTGCCGGGCTGCGGCGCGATCCACTCGGCCTGCGCCTCGGCGGGCGTGTCGTCACGCAGCGGGCTCACCGAGACGAACCGGCACCCCCGGGCCTGGGCGGTGCGCATCCATCCGCGGGTGTTGTGCCGCGACACCCCGCCCGGTGACACGGTCGCGTTTTTCGGTGACAGCCCGCCGAAGGCGACGACAAGCTCACTGTGATCCGCGATCACGGACTTGGCTGTGGCGTAGGTCTGCAGCGCGTTGATATCGGCGATCACATAGGGCAGCAGCACCGTGGAGGTACCGAGGCTGTAGCTGTTCACGTGCCGCACAAAGCCGCCGAGGCAGTTGAGGAACCGGTGCACCTGGCTTTGCGCGTGGTGAAACCGGCCAGCGCTAGCCCAGCCATACGAGCCGCCGTAGACCGCTTCCGCCCCGTGGTCTCGGTAGACCCGGCGCAACTCCGCGGATAGCAGGTCCAGTGCGGTGTCCCACGGCACCGTCACGAATGGTTCGTCGCCGCGCGCCGGAGCGCCCGGTCCGTGATCCAGCCAACCCTTGCGCACGTGCGGCCGGGTGATGCGGGCCGCGTGATGCTGCGCGGAGGCGACGTTGCCGATGAGCGGCATCGGCTCCGGGTCACCGCGCCATGGGCGCACGTGGGTCAGTCGCTCGCCATCGCTGACCGCTTCGAATGTCCCCCAGTGCGTCAGATGGACAGCCACTCATCGATCGTAACTGTTCGAGCCGACGCGCCGCCGCCGCTAACAGGCTGCCCTGGCGCCCGTTCGGCTGTCCTGAGACATGTCGCGGTCTCAGCTGCCGGCGGGCTTCATGCCTCCTGGTCCGGCTGGCCGACATCGCCGAAGGTGACCTGAATGGCCCGCTCGTCGGTGCCGCGGATGATGCTCAGCTCGAGGGTGGCGCCCGGAGCGGCCTGGAGCGCATCGAACAGATCGTCTGGTGTGCCGATAGGCTGACCTGCGGCTGCCACGATCAGGTCGCCCTGGGTCAGACCTGCGCGAGCAGCTGGGCTGCCTTCGATCACCTCGCGGATGAGCAGGCCGTCAGTATCGGGCAGGCCGACTGCGCGGCGAAGCCGCCGGGCGACGGACGCCGGGGCGATGGCGACGCCGAGCCGCGGCGATGCCGCTGACTCCCCGCGGGCGAGCGCGTCGGCCCTGGTCCGCAGTGCGTCGTCGGCGGGGATAGCCAGGTAAAAGCCCTCGCCGAGGCGGTTGGTGTTGATCCCGAGCACCTGCCCTGCGGCGTTCAGAACAGGGCCGCCCGAAGAGCCGGGCAGCAGCGGGGCGGTGTGCTCGAGACTGCCCGTGATCCGGTGGCCCCGGGGGCCGCGGAAGGTCCGCTCGATGCCGGAGACGAATCCGAATGTCACCCGCAGCCCGCGCCCACCGGGATTGGCGAGGGCGAACACCACCATGCCGATCTCCGCAGGCATGCGGCTGGCCCAAGGCAGTGCCGGAACCCCGCCAGTATCGACGTTGATGACGGCCAGGTCGCCGTCCATGTCCTGCCCCGCGACATCCCCCTCCGCGGTACGGCCGTCGGCGAAGGTCACGGTTACCCGGTCGCCGCGCACGTTGTGCGCGTTGGTCAGGACCCGGCCCTCGCCGAGGACGAAGCCTGTGCCCGCGCCCCACCGCTGCCCGATGCCTACGACCGAGGTCCCCGCGCCGTCGGCCTGCTGCCTGATGCTTGCCCCGATCTCGTCGAGGATCGACATTCCCGCCACCTCCGTTAAGTAGTAACTTGCAACCTACTATCGACTCGTGGCAAGTCAACAGGACTACGATCAGCCCATGGCTGAATCCGACCCGGGTTCCTCACCACTCGCCGAGGCACTGGCCAGGGTCGGCGACCGGTGGACTCTGCTGGTGGTCGAAGCACTGCTGCCCGGCCCGCGGCGGTTCAACGACCTTCTCAGCCAGATCCCGGGCATTGCCGCCAACATCTTGAGCGAGCGCCTCAAACGGCTCGAACGCGACCGGCTGCTGGTGGCCCGGCCCTACACAGAGCGGCCGCCCCGGGCCGCCTACCAGCTGACGGCCGAGGGCATCGAACTCGCCGGAGCGCTCAGCCTGCTCGCGCACTGGGGGGCCAGGCACACCGACCTGGCGGACGCCCCGCGCCACCTCGCATGTGGCACCGCCATCGAGGCCCGCTGGTACTGTCCCACCTGCGACCAGCTCGTCGAGCACGAACCGGGCCACGCCCAGCAGCACTACCTGTAAGCGCGACCCAAGCAGCAAGCCGACCACCGCCTGCCGGAGACTGGCTCTGCGGTGCTCCGGTCGTGCCAATCACCGTGATCCGGTGACGCCTCCTCACCCTTCTGGCCGCGAGTCTGGGTAGCGGCGGCTCCGGGACCGGACATCGGCGCGCCTGCTGCCCGCCTATCGATTCAGCCAGTCAGAGGAGACAGATCATGGCAAAGGCTGTCAAGTACGACGAGTTCGGCGGGATCAACGTATTGCAGGTCGAGGACGCGGAACGCCCGGTGCCCGGGGACGGGCAGGTCCTGGTGCGGGTGAAGGCGGCCGGCATCAACATCAGTGAGGCGGTCATCCGCACGGGGGCGGTGGCGGAGCTGTTCCCGTCGACGTTCCCGTCCGGGCAGGGCAGCGACCT
>JASIBJ010000828.1 GCA_030045215.1 Streptosporangiaceae bacterium
TGACCAGCGCCACGTGCTCCACTCCGCGCCTGTGGCCTTGTCGGTGTGCTTGGTCTCAGCTTCTGCCAGAGCCAGGCCGAGTTCCGAGACCACAAGTTCGGCCCGCGGACCTGGGATTTGCGTCACACGACCAATCGCCGCAGATCAGAGGTGGTGGTCAGGGGCGGGGTCGAACCGCCGACCTTCCGCTTTTCAGGCGGACGCTCATACCGACTGAGCTACCTGACCATCGCGGGCACCATTCTCAAAATGGCGACCGCAGAGCGGTCCTGACGGGATTTGAACCCGCGACCTCCACCTTGACAGGGTGGCGAGCACTCCGAGCTGCTCTACAGGACCTGGTTGTTCTGGCTTGGCCAGCAGTGCCCCCAACGGGATTCGAACCCGTGCCGCCGCCTTGAAAGGGCGGTGTCCTAGGCCGCTAGACGATGGGGGCTCGACGATCGCCGCCTTTGCCCGTGGCGCCTGCCGTCGGGGACCGCCCCAGCATAGGGGACGGAAGCCAGTGCCGGCAAAGCGACCGTCCGGCCAGCGCCGGAAGAGCGACCTTGGCTCCCGGCTAGCGGCGCAGCACGGCGCAAGCCGGGCCCGAAGGCCCAGTTCTGGGCCTCTCCCATCGTCAGACGGGAGGTCAGCTCCGCAGGTCACGCCGCGGGCAGGACTAGCTTCCGATCTTGCTCACCAGCCGTTCCAGGATCGAGCCGGTCTCTCCCTCCTCGGGAATCAGGAGCCAGCCAGCCAGGTACATCAGGATGCCTATTCCTCCGATGCAGGCGACGAAGGCGAACGCCAGCCGGACGAACGTGGCATCCACGCCGAAGTACTCGCCGATGCCTGCGGCCACCCCGGCGACCAGGCGGCCCTTCCGCGGTCGTTCGAGCTTCTTGTCTGCCAGGTTGCTCATATCACCATCATGCCGAATCCGGTCCGACGCCGTTAGCCCCGGCCTGGCCCGCATACGCTAGCGGCGAGGCCAGCCAGGAAGGACCCCGCCATGCCGCGCACCACGGATCCAGCGCCCACGGACCTGCTCAGGATCGACGACGAGCTGACCGATGAGGAGCGCCTGGTCCGCGACACGGTGCGCAGGTTCGCCGGTGACCGGATCATGCCCCACATCGCCGACTGGTTCGAGGCAGGCACCCTGCCGAAGGATCTGCTGCCCGAGGTGGGCAAGCTCGGTCTGCTCGGGATGCACCTGCAGGGTTATGGCTGTGCCGGGATGGGCGCGATCGCTTACGGAGTCGCCTGCCGAGAGCTCGAGGCCGCCGACTCTGGCCTGCGCAGCATGGTGTCCGTGCAGGGTTCCCTGGCCATGTTCCCGATCTGGAAGTACGGCTCTGACGAGCAGAAAGAGGAGTGGCTGCCCCGGATGGCGGCCGGGGAGGCCGCGGGCTGCTTCGGTCTCACCGAGCCTGATCACGGTTCCGACCCCTCCAGCATGAAAACCCATGCAAAGCGGAACGGGGCCGACTGGGTGCTGGCCGGGTCCAAGATGTGGATCACGAACGGCTCAGTCGCCGATATCGCCGTCGTCTGGGCGGCCACCGACAATGGCATTCGCGGCTTCCTCGTGCCGCGCGGAGCCCGCGGCTTCACGGCCCGCAATATCCATAAGAAGCTCTCGTTGCGAGCCTCGGTTACTTCGGAGCTGTACTTCGACGATGTCAAGCTGCCGGGTAGTGCGGTTCTTCCTGGCGTGCAAGGCCTCAAGGGCCCGCTGTCGTGCCTGTCAGAGGCCAGGTACGGCATCTTGTGGGGAGTCACCGGCGCGGCCAGGACCTGCTTCGAGACCGCCGCGGAGTATGCGAGAACCCGTGAGCAGTTCGGCCAGAAGATCGGCGGCTTCCAGCTGACTCAGCGCAAGCTCGCCTGGATGCTGGCCGACCTGCAGCGTGCCCAGTTGCTGGCCCTGCATCTTGGCCGACTCAAGGAGGCGGGCAAGATCACGCCGGAGCAGGTCAGCCTGGGCAAGATGAGCAACGTCAGGACCGCCATCGACATCGCCAGGCAAGCCAGGACGGTGCTCGGTGCGAACGGCGTCACCCTCGAATACCCGGTCATCCGCCATGCCAACAACCTGGAGTCCGTGCTGACCTACGAAGGTACCGAGGAGATCCACACCCTGGCCCTGGGCCAGGCAATCACGGGGATCTCCGCCTACCGCTAGGGCTGAGGCTGCCTGGGGAGCGCCAGCGTCTCGAGCGAGGCGCAGCGCCAGCCGGCCGCCGAGCCTAGAACGGATACGCTCAGTCAGATGAGGCTAGAAGTCTGATGGTTGCGGCCGGACGAGCAGCCGCATGCCAGGCATTGGCCGTGATTCTCGACTCAGTGGCGAACGCGCAATTCCCGCCGGCCGACGGCCGCGTAACGATACTCCCCCAACCATCTGCCCGCGATGCCGGAGTCTTTGCCTTCACCGCGCACTCGGTGATCTTCGCCGACGCCGATCCTGCCTGGGTGGCCTCGCAGCTGCCGCCCGGCGACCTCAGCGCGCCGCTTAGCCCCCGGTTTCTCCATGCGCTGGCGGAGCGCATAGGCCGGGAAGCACATCAGACGGACATGCTCGCCTGCGCCACGGCACTGGCAGGACCGGCGCCGGTCAAGCTGATAGCTGAGGCAGATCCGGCGCACCCGCGCATCAGCAGGGCGCTTCGCTATCGGGACGACGTCCGCACTTGGCAGGGCGATGGCGGGGTCCTGCTGCTCGGCCGCGGGGCCGGCGGTCGCTGGGAGGTCGCGATCGAGGTCGACGCCGATCATCGCGGCCATGGCGTCGGCCGGTCACTGGCTACGGCGGCACGGCACCTAGTACCCGGCGGCGCGCCGTTGTGGGCCCAGATCGCACCGGGCAACGCCGCGAGCGTCCGGACCTTCCTGGCGGCGGGCTTCCGACCGGTTGGCGCCGAATCAGTGCTCACCCCGCGGTCAGGAGATCTGTAACGCCCAGGTCGAAGGCCAGCCCTCGACTACGAGCAATCGCCGTCTGCTGTGAACCGGGCCCCTGGCTTGCTCGGCCAGTCTTGATGCAACGATGGCCGCTATGACGCAGGCTCCGCAGGTAGTCGACAACACCAAGAAAGCGCGGTTCGAGGTCAGCCTCGACGGTGTGCTTGCCGAGCTCATCTACCGGCGGCAAGGCAGCCGGCTGATCCTCGTGCACACCGGCGTACCCGATGCGCTGGGCGGCCGCGGAGTCGGCGGACTGCTTGTGCGGGCCGCGCTGGCCAAGGCGGTAGCCGAGGACCTGACCGTGGTTCCGCTGTGCCCTTTCGCCCGGAGCTGGCTGAAGCGGCACCCGGATGCCGCAGCGGGGATCAGCATCGACTGGGGTGGGCCCGCTAACTAGGGACCGCCG
>JASIBJ010000829.1 GCA_030045215.1 Streptosporangiaceae bacterium
CTCTCCGGAGGCGACCGGCGCCGAGCCCGCGGTGGTAACCGTTTGCAGGCCCGAGGCGCCGGTCAATTGCAGCACGGCCACGTCCTTCGTGACGCTGTAGCCGACGACGGTGGCCTGGTAGGTCTTGCCGTTGCCGACGTCGGTGACGCTGATCGTGGTCGCGCCGTCGATCACGTGGTTGTTGGTCAGCACCTCGCCTCCGGGCGTGAGGACCATGCCAGTGCCCGCTGCCTCGGCGGCGCCGTAATCAATGGTGGTGTTGACGTCAACCAGGCCAGGGTCTACGCGGGAGGCGATCGAGGCTGCGTCCGACGGCCCGGAGCCCTGGCTGTCCTGCCCGCTGCCGGAAGGGCCAGACCCGCCGGACGCGCCGGGGAAGCCGCCGCCGGCGCCGTTCCCGTTGCTGCCGGATGGGTACCCACCGGACCCGTACCCCGTGCCGGGCCCGGTGTTGGAGCCGTTGCCGGTGCCAGGCAGGGTGCTGGGGGCGCCGGACCCGGACGGGCTGCTAGCCGCGGCCGTTCTGGAGCCGAGCGCGTCGCCAGCGAACCCGCCGATGGCCGCGGCGGCGACGAGAGCGGCCGCGATACCAGCGATCAGCCACGGGCGGCGCGAGTGGCGGCGGCGGGACCAGGCGGGGTCCCCGTACACTCCGCCGCCCGGCGACCCGTAGGCCCACGGGCCCGGCGCAGGCGGCGGCGGCACGCGTGCGTAAGGCTGCCATCCCGCCGAGCCCTCGGCCGGCTGTCCTTCGTACGCGGGGATGTCTTGGGTGCGGTCGCCGACATTGTCCGGCTCCGGCGCTGGCCACTGTGTCACGGCGTCAGGATCGGCAGCCAGCCTCGGTCCTAGTTCAAGCCAGGCTGCAGGTTTGCTGCAGGATTCGCCCCGGCGGCGAATGTCGACTTGAGCGACCCGAAGACCGCGGCCGCCGGGGTGAGTCGCGGCCCGAAACTCACGTCGACGTCGGCCGGGCTATCCTCGGAAGCGCCACGGACGCCGAGGACTCGATCCGTCATGTCGCGCTCAAGCCCGCCGATCGTCACCGGCCGGGCGGCCTGGCCAGGGCGTCGTGAAGCTGGGGCAAGAGCTGACACATCGGTCAACGCGGTGTCGTTAGGTAGTCCCAGCGAACTCAGCCCACGGCGATGGCGCTGGCGACACGGTGTTCCCTGACCCGACTAGTTCATGGGAGGCAGGATGCGCGCTTTCGCCGTCCGGAGCTTCGGCGAGCCGCCGTCGGTCCAGGACCTGCCGATTCCCGCTGACGATGCCGCGGTGCTCATTCGCGTGCGATTCGCGGGAGTCAACCCGCTCGACAACAGCCTGCTCGGACGCCTGAGCGCCAGCTCGTCGTACCCGTTTGTCGTGGGCGTTGACTTCGCTGGCGTGGCCGAGCGTGTCCCGGCCGGAGACCACGGCCTACGGGCCGGCGATCGCGTTTTTGGCATGGCGCGGACGCACGGCTCGTATGCCGGGTACACGGCGGTTGTCCCCGCGGCCCGCATGGAACCAGTTGCCCGTATCCCCGACGGTGTGGCCGATGACCAGGCCGCGGCGCTTCCCATCCCGGCGGTCACCGCGCTGAGAACGGTTGACCTGCTCGGCGTCACCGCGGGCCAGCACGTCGTGGTGATGGGCGCGACCGGCGGGGTCGGTGGCTACGCGGTGCAGATAGCGCGCTCCCGGGGTGCGCACGTCATCGGCACCGTTCGCGGCGACGCTGACGAGGCTCGTCGGCTCGGTGCCGAGGAGGTCTACGACAGCCAGGCCGTCGATGTGATCGATGCGCTGCACGCCGATCACCCGGGTGGCGTCGACGCCGTCCTTGACCTGGTCAGCGGCCCGGACGCCATCCGCCGCGACGCCGAGGTCATCCGGCCCGGCGGGCGCCTGGTTTCGACCATCTTCGCCGCCGACGAACCCTGGTTTGCGCAGCGGCACATCACCGCCTACAACCATGCCTCCAACGCGAACCCCCTGATATCGAGCGAAGGCCTGAGCACGGTCGCGCACATGCTGGCGAACGGTGTTATCACCGCCCGGATCCGCTCGGCCGTTGAACTAGAAGCCGCTGGGCAGGTACTGGAAGAGCTACGGCATGGCGGCCTGCGCGGTAAGGCCGTCATCCGCCTCTAGCTTCTGGTTGCCCCGGCCCGGTCACTTGGCGCCACGTCGGCCTGTCCCGGATGTGCGCCCGGACACTACGATCGAGGACTTGCCGCCAGTAGTGAGGGGGCCCCGGTGGACCGCGACGGGTTGAGAGTTGTGCCCGAGGCCACGCCCAGCGTGGAGGAGGAAAGCGCTCAGCCTGCCGGTCAGGGCACGCCGGCTCCAGATGATCACGTCCAGGCCAGTCGGGGGACGTTCCGCGCACTGGCTTCGCGACCATTTCGGCTGTACTTCGCGGGCCAGGTCGTCTCGGCCAGCGGAACCTTCGTGCAGCAGACCGCCATCGGCTGGCTGGTGCTGCGGATCACCCGCTCACCGGCGGAACTGGGCCTGGTGCTAGCCGTGGGCGGAGTGCCGTCGCTGCTGTTCGGCCCGTGGGGAGGGACAGTCGCCGACCGGGTCAACCTGCGGTTGCTGATTATCGCAACCCAGACGACCTTTGCCGTGCTGGCCGGATTGCTCTGGGTGCTCGCCGTTGCGGGCAAGGCGTCCGTCACCGCGATCGTCGCGATCAGCGTGGCCGGCGGTGTCGTGCAGATCGTTGACTCCCCCGCCCGGCAGGCCATCGTCGGCTCCCTGGTGCGGCCGCAGGACTTGTCGAGCGCGGTCAGCCTCAACGGCGTCGTGGTAAACAGCGCCCGAGTGGTGGGCCCGGCGCTCGCGGGCGTCCTGATCGTCACGATCGGCACGACGCCGTGCTTTGCGGTCAACGCGCTGTCCTACCTGGCCGTCATCGCCGCGCTGGTGATGCTCCGCCCGCTCCAGTCTGGTGCTCGGCGGCGCGCGGCTGGCGGCGTGCGCCAGGGCCTGCGGTACGCGGCCAGCCGCCAGCAACTGTGGCTGCCGCTCGTCATGATGTCCCTGGTCGGGCTGCTGGCCTTCAATTTCCCGGTCATCTTGCCGGTGCTGGCCAGCCACACGTTCCGTGGCAGCGGCGGGACCTACGGGCTGCTGTACACGATGCTCAGCGTCGGCTCGGTCGCCGGCTCACTCGCGGTTGGCCGCATCCCCCATCCCCGCCGGAAGTACCTCATGGCCACGGCGCTGGCGTTCGGGCTCTTCCTGGCCGCGACCGCGTGGGCGCCGGATGTCGCTGTCGCGTGCCTGACGCTGCTGGCCACCGGGGTGGCAGCCTTCTCCTTCGTGACGCTGTGCTCCACCACCCTGCAGCTGCACTCGTCTCTGGCCTACCGCGGGCGGATTATGGCGCTGTGGGTGTATGTCTACATCGGAACCACCCCTGTCGGCAGCATCATCACCGGGTCGATCATCTCGGCCGCCGGGGTGCGGGTTGCCTTGCTCACCGGTGCTGCGGCTTGCCTGGTCGCGGCCGCCATCGCCTCCCGCGTGCACACCCCGCCGCACGTTGACGCGGCGCTGACCGATCTCCACCGCCCTTAGCGGAAAGGCGGGAGGCGGTGCGATCTTGATCCTTGGCCCTGTCCGCAGCTTTGGCCGAGCCTCGAGACCGTCCTCCTGGCTGCCTGCTATGAGGCTGAGATACTGACGCCCGTGAGCCGACTGCGGGTTCTGCTGTTCGATGTGTTCGGGACGCTGGTGGACTGGCGCACAAGCCTGATCGAGCTCGCCGAGATAACCGCCGGCGGTTGCGGCGTGCAGGCCGACTGGGCGGCTGTCGTCGATGACTGGCGGCGGGCGTACCAGCCGGCGATGGACCGAGTCCGCCGGGGAGCCGCCTGGCGTGATCTCGATTCGCTCCAGCGCGAGACGCTGGACGAGGTGCTGGCCAGGCGAGACGCAGACCTGCCGTCCGCCGCCCGGCAGTCACTGGTCAGGGGCTGGCGGCAGCTACGGCCGTGGCCGGATAGCCGGGCTGGCCTCGATCGCCTGCGCCGCAAGTACGTCACGGCCACGCTGTCGAACGGTCATCTGGCCCTGCTCGCCGACCTGCTCAAGTTCGCGGACCTGCGGGTGGATGCCGTGCTGTCGGCGCAGCTCGCGGGCAGCTACAAGCCTGACGCCTCGGTGTACCTGACGGCACTCCGGCTGCTCGATTGCCCGCCCGAGGAGGCGGCGATGGTGGCCGCTCACGGTTCCGACTTGCGCGCCGCCGCGGCGCTCGGCGTCTGCCCGATCTTCGTCAGGCGACCGCTGGAGTGGGGGTCAGGCGCAGCGCCGGAGGACCCGCCCGCGCTGGATGGCCTCATCGACGCCGACGGACTTGACGACCTGGCTGCCGCAGCGGGCTGCTGATGGCGGCCCGCAGGCCGCCCGACCCCAGGGCCCGGCATGGAGAGCCATGACTTCCGGGAGGCCAGGTAAGGGCCCGGCCGGGACCGCCCCGATCGGCGCCACCCATGGCGTCCCGCCACAATGTCCCCTAGCGGCCCGTCGTCCCCCAGGGCACTGGCGATGGCCGATTTGCCTGCAGAAGGAGGGCGCCGATGCGCGTGCTGGTCTCGGTTGACATGGAGGGCATCGGCGGGGTCGTGGACCCTGAGGACGTCCGGCCTGGCCACGCCGAGTACGAGCGGAACCGGGCACTGATCACGGCGGAGGCTAATGCTGCGGTCCGCGGCGTCTACGCGTTCGAAGCGGACTCGCACGTGTTCGTCACCGAGGCGCACGCGAGCTTCCGCAACATCCTTCCGGCCCAGCTCGACCGTCGGGCAGAGCTGCTGCGCGGCACGCCTAAGCCTGGCGGGATGATGGCCGGGCTGGCCCCGGACATCGACGCGGCCTTGTTCATCGGCTATCACGGCAAGGCCGGCACCGCCCGCTCGGTCATGGCTCACACGATTTCCGGCGGTGTCGTGGCCGACGTCCGCTGCAATGGCCGGTCGCTTGGAGAGCTGGGGCTGAATGTTGCCCTCGCGGCATCCAGCGGCGTGGCTCCGGTGCTGGTGGCCGGCGACGACAGCGTGGCCGAGGAGGCAGCGGACGTGGCCCCCGGCATGCATGCGGTGGTGGTCAAGCGGGCACTGGGAGCCCGCGCCGCTTCGCTGCTGCATCCGGACGAAGCTTGCGACCGGATCGAGCAGCAGGTCCCGAAGGCACTGGCCGAGCGGGAGGCAGTGCGGCCGCTGCGTTTCGACGGCCCGGTGGTCCTGGAGGTTCAGGTGCTCAGAACCCACATGGCCGAGCACGCACTGCTGATACCGGGCATAGAACTCGCCGACGGCTGTACCGTGCGCTATCACGCCCCGGACTTCCCGACCGCCTACAACGTGGCCGACCTGGTCGCGATGCTCGGTGCCGCCTGATGACGGTGCTCACTGCGATGACATTCGCCGTGGTGATCCCGTCAGGACTGCGTGACTGCGACGACCGAAGGGACGATCTGAGGTGACTGCCCCACTGACCGAGATCGACAGCCGGTACAGCGATCCGGATGCCGTCGCGACCGACTGGAACGTGACGCGGCAGCGGCTCGAGTCAGCCGAGCTGTTCTGGATCTGCACTGTCCGGGCAGATGGCCGGCCGCACGTGACTCCGGTGGTCGCGGTCTGGCTAGACGGCGCGTTGCACTTCTCCACCGGCGGGGAGGAGCAGAAGAGGGTCAACCTGCGCCGTAATGAGCACGTGATCCTCATGACCGGGTGCAATAGCTGGGACGAGGGCATGGACGTCGTGGTTGAGGGCGATGCCGTGCGGGTCACCGACCACGCGTTGCTCGGGCGCCTGGCCGAAGCGTGGACCGCCAAGTGGGACGGTCGGTGGCAGTTCGGCGTGGGTGACGGGTGCTTCCTGCACGACGGTGGAGGCGAAGCCGAGGTCTACGCGGTCAGCCCGGCCAAGGTACTGGCGTTCGCAAAGGGCACTTTCAGCCACACGCGACACAAGTTTCCGGCCGGCTGAACATGCAGCCGGGCTTGGCCGCGCTGGCGTGTGGGCCTCGGATCGGGTGGTGCGTGGGCCTAGCCGGGTGCTCGGGCGGCGCGGCTAGCCCGCGGCCAGGGCACGCAGCAGCGCCTTCATCCACGGCCCGAGATCGGCGGGCGTCCGGGCCGAGATGAGGTTGCCGTCGACCACCGTTGCCTCATCAACCCAGTCAGTGCCCGCGTTCACCATGTCGTCGCGGATGGCGCCGACGCTCGTGGCGCGCCGGCCCTTAAGGATCCTGGCCGATATCGGCACCCAGCCCGCGTGGCAGATGAACGCGATCGGCTTGCTGTTCTCGTCGAACGCGCGCACCAGGTCCAGGACGGCCTGGGAGCGCCGCAGCTTGTCCGGTGCGTAGCCGCCGGGGATGACCAGGGCGTCGAAGTCGTCCGCACTGACCTCGTCCACCGTGGTGTCGACATCGACCGGGCCGTGCCCCTTCTTCCCTGTGACCGGGTACTCGTCGAGCCCGGCGACCGTGACGGAGACGTCTTCCTCGCGCAGCCGGTACAGCGGGTAGAGCAATTCCATGTCCTCGAAGTCATCGGCCGCGAGGAGGAGAACCTTCCTGTTTGCTAGTGCCATGCACCCGACCCTACGCTCTGGCTACGGCAGCACGACGATCTTGCCGTGGGTGTGGCCACGCTCCAGCTCGCGGTACGCCGCCCTGACCTCCGACAGCGGATAGGTGGCCGCGATCGGGACCTCGAGCTTGCCGTCGGCGATCAGCGCGGCCAGCTCCGCCATTGTCTTGGCGCTGCCGCCGGCGGCGTTGCCCTCGGCCTTCACGCCGTGCTGCTGCACGGCCGCGAAGTTGGCGATCGTGTCGATCCGTGAGGGCGAGACGCCAAGAGCGAGCGCCAGGTCGACATAACCATCCCCGAAGGTGTCAATGAATGCGTCGACGTGGTCGGCGGCCCGCCGGATGCGGTCCTCCACCCCGTCGCCGTAGGTCACCGGGATCACGCCGTGATCTCTCAGCCACTCGTGGTTGGCCTCGCTGGCCAGTCCGATGACGGTGGCACCCGCCAGCCGCGCCAACTCGACCGCGAGGGAGCCCACTCCCCCGGCCGCGCCGGAAACGACAACGACATCGCCGGGCTGCAGCGCGACCGCGCGCACGGCCGCGTATGCCGTGGCCCCGGCCACATACAGCGATCCCGCGACTTCCCACGGGACGGAGGCCGGCTTCGGCGTCAGGTTCCCGGCTGCCACCAGCGCGTACTCCGCATGGCTGGCGCGGTCGTCGGTGAATCCGATCACCTCATCACCGACCGCGACGCCAGTCGTGCCCGGTCCGAGCTCGGCCACGGTTCCGGCCAGATCGCTGCCCTCCCCCGACGGGAAGGTGGCAGGGAAGCGGGCATGCAGCGCGCCGCTGCGGATCTTGGCCTCACCGGGGTTGATTCCTGCGGCCCGCACCCGCACCAGCACCTGACCCGGCCCGGGTACCGGGCGGGGCACGTCCACCACGTTCAGGACGTCTACGTCCCCGTACTCGTTAAACCGCACCGCCTTCATGGGTGCCTCCGTGGTTACGCGCTTCGTCGTGCTGGCCGCACCGGTCGTGACCGCCATCATGGTACTGACCCACGAGACCGGTCACACGGTGGTGGCCCGGCTGCTGGGTGACGGCCGCGATGACGCTCGGGGGTGACCGCGGGTGAGACCAGGCCCGTAGGGCTAGACAAGCGCGGCCGAGCAAGCCTCGGAGATCGCTGCGCGCAGCTTGGCGCCGGCTGCCCGATCCGTGCGCACCTCGACCAGCCTGACGCCGGACCCGGTAAGAACCTGGGTCAGCTCGTCGGCTCGCTCGATGCGGACATACGGTAGCCCGGCCGCGCCGGCGAGTTGCTCGAAGTCGGTGCCGTGCGGCGTGCCGAATACGCGCTCGAACGGACCGGGAAATGCCGCCTGCTCCAGGGAGGAGAAGATCCCGCCGCCGTCGTTGTTCACCACGATCAGGCACAGGTCGGGCCGCGGCTCCTGCGGGCCTAGCATCAGCCCAGGCGCGTCGTGCAGCAGTGCGAGGTCGCCGAGCAGGGCGACGGCTGGCCCGCCGCCGGCAGACTGATGGGCCAGGGCGGCGCCGATCGCCGACGAGACTAGCCCGTCGATCCCGCTCGCTCCCCTGCTGGCCAGGACCCGGATGTCCGACCGCGGCGTCATGTGCCGGTCCAGGTCCCTGGCTGGCATGCTCGAGGCCACCCACAGCAACGCCCCGGACGGCACTTGAGCCGCAACCGACCGCGCCAGGAGCGGCTCGCTGAGCGTCCCGTCACCGGCCAGCACCTCGTCCGCGGCGGCCCGCGCGGCCGTATCGGCGGCCAGCCACGACCCGAGCCAGCCCGACGCCCCGGTGTCCGACACTGACGGCCTGGGGCGGCCGCGAAGCACCACACGGCCCGCGACGTCGCTGGCGGTGCGGGCCGGATCGGACCAGCGGCCCGGGGCCTGGGTCAGCGCGATGTGCCGCGCGCCGGATGATCCGCCATTCCGCAGCAGGGCGAGCTGAGCGCGGGAGAGCCCTGGCCGTCCCGCCGACAGGATCACATCGGGCTTGTGCTCCCGGATGAAGGCGGCTGACTCGAGCAGGAACTGGTAGCCGCACAGGGCAGCGGGCCCGT
>JASIBJ010000088.1 GCA_030045215.1 Streptosporangiaceae bacterium
ACCACCTGGTCACCGACATCATCGACCGCGTCCCCGGCCTCGGCGGCCGCGCCGCCGGCCTGCGCCAGCGGATGACCGACGCCCGCACCCGGGCCCGCGCCTGGACCCGCGAACACGGCGAAGACATGCCCCAAGTCCGGGACTGGAAATGGGGCACCACCCACACCAGCCAGGCCAGCACCAGCCAGCCATGACCCGGTCCTCGTCAGTGAGGTTCTGTCACTCACCGGCCGGACGTAGCCGCCCCCAGCGGCTCGCCCGTCCAAGCCTGACTGGTGAGGACAGGGATTAGCACTAGTGTCTGACCCTGATGTCGCCTGCTCGCCAGGGCGATGAGACCGACGGCACACAGCACTCCTGACCTTCGTCCCTACCTGACCGGTGAGGCTCGGACGTTGACTGGAACTGAGCTAGCAGACCAGGAGGACAGACTGATGACCAGCACCACTCGGTCGGCTCCGGTCCAGGGAATCGAGGACTGGGCCGGGTCGCCGCTCTCGACACTCCATCGTCAGGTGAGCCAGCCGCACCCCATCACGATCGAGCAGTATCCCGAGGGCACGACCTATGTGATCCGGCTCGAGCTGCCCGGCATCGAGCCCGCGAGGGACCTGGAAGTCTCGGTGCAGACCGGCGTCCTGAGTGTCCGGGCTGAGCGCCGGGACGAGACCCCGGTCAAGCATGATTCGGAATTCCGGTACGGCACATTCGCGCGGCACGTTGCCCTGCCACTCGGCTCGAACGCCCGGAATGTCACGGCCGTCTACCACAACGGCATCCTCACTGTCCGGATCGGCATGGAACCCGAGCACCAAGGCGCACCGCAGGCCATTCCGGTCGAGACCGTGTGAGGCTGGGGGTTGTCATGACCACAGCTGGGCAAGCAAGGATCGTAGTCGGCGTTAATGGCTCCAGGGCCTCGCTCCGGGCGCTGCGCTGGGCCGCACGGGAAGCCATCCGGCGCGAGGCAGGGCTAGAGATCGTCCTTGCCTGGCAGCCCCAGCAGCTCGCGTATTACGCCGTCGAAGTTAGTCACGCTGATCACGATCAGCAGCGTGCAGCGGCCGACCGCAGACTGACCGACCTGCTGGCCGCCGCCGATGCTGAACTACCTGACAGGGTCACCGCCAACGTCGTCGAAGGACTGGCCGAGCGGGTGCTGCCAGAGCGGTCGGTCGGTGCGGTCATGCTCGTGCTGGGATCCACATCATCTCCCACGCTGTCCGGCCGCTCGATCGGCCCGGTGATTCGCAGTTGCCTCAGCCGGGCGGCGTGCACGGTCGTCGTCGTCGGACCTGAGCAGGGTGCCAGTGACGACCCGCCAATGGCAGCCGAGGGCTCGCGCCAGCGCGCCGTGGGCCTGATGGCGGGTTCGAGGGCGTGAGCCGGCCGACCTGACCCACGTTCACGAGCCCGCGCATCGCGGCGGCGACTAAGAGCTTAGGGCCCCTCACGCTGGGCCTAACGGCTCTGCCAGGAGCGATCCAATCGCCGGAGAATGTAAATGTAAACCAAAGCGGTTTTTGTCCTCTGCCGCAGGGCCTGGCCGAAGGAGATGGGTCAGATGTCGGTCATCAACATGATGACGGTGAGCTGGGCATGGATCGCGGCGTGGGTATTCCTTGGCGCGGTCATGACCGTTCTCGCGTGCATCGTGCTCGCCGAACATAGCCAGCGGCACCACCACGCACGCCACCGCAACACGCAGCATTCGGCCCCGCAAGCCCATGAGCAGATTTCGCCCGACGAGACCAGCCACGAGCACCTGCGCCACGCGGCCTGATCAGGTGGGTTGCGCCAGCAATCCTCGCAAGTTCTCAGGAGGACGTCATGACTCGACGTGATAGCCATACGGATGCCATGCTGCGTCACCTCGGCGCGGCGTATTACGACTCGCTACACGGCCGGGCCGCCGAGGCCGACGTGACTCGTGCCCTTGAGCAGGTGGCAGGTCACTTCGGCGAGCGGGCACCTGACGGGACCGTAGCCGAAGCTGACGCCGCATCGCCGCACGGCGGCCCGCGTCATCATGGACGACATCACAGCCGCGTGCGTGACATCATGACGACGCCCGTGATATCGGTCGACCGGATCACGCCCTACAAGGAAATCGCAAACATGCTCGCAAAGCATCACATCGGCGGCATGCCAGTGCTGATGCTCGGCAGACACGTTGCCGGGGTCGTGACCGACGCGGATCTGGTCGCAGTCGCAGCGAAGACACACCCGAAGAGCGGCCTTGCACTGCTCCATCATGGCCAGCGGCCGACCCCGCTGACTGCCGAGCAGCTCATGACCGCACCTGCCATTACTGTTCACCCGGACGCGCCGATTGCTTCCGCGGCACGGTATATGACCGAGCACCGCGTACGCAGGCTTCCCGTGGTCGACGAGGACGGCACTCTTATCGGGATCGTCAGCTGCCGTGATCTGCTGAGGATCTACCTGCGGCCGGACGCCGAGATCGCCACGCAGGTGGCTGAGGTGCTCGGCGAGGTGTTGCCGGAGGACCCGCTCGACGTCACCGCAACCGTACACGACGGGGTCGTCATCCTGACTGGTCATCTGGCCCCCGACTTCAAGTCGCAGTTGCGGCTGGCCATCCAGCTGATCGGCCAACTGGATGGAGTCATCGACGTCGTGGACAGGACGGCAGACCCGACCGCCCGCACAGCCGGATCCGGCGGCCTGTAAAGGGCGGCCGGCCGTGCCAGACGGCCGCTCCGGGAGGTGAACTCAGGCCGCGGTGCACGGCTTGGGAAGGATAGTCCCATGACGACGGCCATGGCCTTGCAGGGCGCGATCTTCGGTGTCGAAGGCGTGCTGGTCGACTCTCCGCATGCTCGGGCCTGGCAAGAGGCACTCCAGCAATTGATGGAGGGCGAATGGCGTGGGTATCGGTCCCAGACCAGCTACACGCCGGAGCGGTTCACGGATGCTGTCTATCAGAGGGTCCAGGCGGGCAAGCCGCGTCTGCAGGGTGCCCGGGCAGCGCTGGAGTATTTCGGCGTGCCGGATGCAGGCCGCCTAGCGCAGCGCTATGCGGCGGCCAAGCAGGAGCACGTGGTCAGGCTGATCGAGCAGGGCCAGTTCACTGCTTTTCCTGATGCACTTCGCTTCATCCTCGCCGTCAAGGGCGCGGGAGTCCCCGTCGCGGCGGCGTCATCATCGGAAAACGCGAGGTTGTTCCTGCACGAGATCCGGCTGGACGCCTTTGCCGCCGAGCAGCGGCTCGACTACCCGTTCGTGCGCGTCGGGATGACGCTGCTGGACCTCTTCGACGCCGACACCTCAGGGCGGGACATCGCGCGCGGCAAGCCCGACCCGCTTATCTTCCTGACCGCGGCCGACGAACTCGGCGTTGCGCCGAGTCTGTGCTTTGTGGTCGAGAAGGCTGCGGGCGGCATCCAGGCCGCCAGGGCCGGCGGGATGGCAGCTCTCGGCGTTGCCCGCCTGGGCGATGAGGAGCTGCTGGTCAGGGCGGGCGCCGACCTGGTCGTGACCACGCTTGACCACGTCTCGGTGGAGGCGCTCACTGAAGGCCGGCTGGAACCGCGCGGCGTCGCGTCAGAGCTGACGCGGCGGCAGCGCGAGCGTTCGCCTAGTGCCTGGAAGCTGGTTTATGAGGGCTTCGATCCTGAACATCAGGGACTGCGCGAGGCGCTGTGCGCACTGGGCAACGGGTTCTTCGTGACCCGCGGTGCGCTGCCGGAGGCGCGCGCGGACGGCATGCACTACCCAGGCACGTATGTTGCCGGCCTGTACAACCGGCTGCAGACACCAGTGGCCGGCCGGATGGTGGAGAACGAGGACCTGGTCAACGTGCCCAACTGGCTGCCGCTGTCGTTCCGGGTCGCGGGCGAATCATGGTTCGACGTGCGGCAAGCCAGGCTCCTGGAGCACCGGATGGAGCTTGACGTCCGGCGGGGCATTCTGACCAGGAACGTGCGCTGGGAGGATGCTGGCGGTCGGCGCACCAGCATGGTACAGCGGCGTCTGGTCAGCATGGAGGAATCTCACCTGGCTGCGCTGGAGACGGTATTCACCGCCGAGAACTGGTCAGGGGCGCTCGAGGTCTGGTCCGGCCTCGACGGACGGGTGACCAACTCCGGGGTGAAGCGGTACCGGGACCTGAACGGGCAGCACTTGTCAGTGCTGCATGCCGCCGAGGCTGACGGCGACATCGTCGAACTGCAGGTCGACACCACCCAGTCACATATCAGGATTGCACTGGCCGCCCGGACCAAGGTGCACGTCGATGGCATGCCCGTCGTGGCGAGTCGGCGGCTGATCACCGAACCCAAGTTCGTGGCTCATGCGCTCACCCTGAACCTTGACCAGCAGCGGCCAGTGACAGTTGAGAAGGTCGCCGCCCTCTACACCTCCCGGGACCGGGCGATCTCCGAGAGCCTGCTGTCAGCGCGGCTAGCAGCGCAGATAGCACCGGGGTTCCCGGGCCTCGAGGCACGGCACGCGGATGCATGGGACACCCTGTGGAACCGGTTCGACGTCAAGATCGCCACTGCCAACGACTGGATCGAGACGGTCCTGCACCTGCACGTGTTCCACCTGCTGCAAACTATCTCACCACACTCCACCATGCTGGACGTTGGTGTGCCGGCCCGTGGCTGGCACGGCGAGGCATACCGCGGCCACGTCTTCTGGGACGAGATGTTCGTCTTCCCGTTCCTTAACTTCCAGCGGCCCTGGCTCGCCAGCGCCCTGCTGGACTATCGCCGGGAACGCCTCGACGCGGCGCGCGCCGCGGCCCGCGTGGCTGGGTACGACGGTGCGATGTTCCCCTGGCAAAGCGGCAGCGACGGACGCGAGGAGAGCCAGCGATGGCACCTGAACCCAGAGTCCGGCCGCTGGCCGCCCGACCATTCCCACTTGCAGCGGCACGTCAACATCGCCGTGGCGTACAACGTCTGGCAGCACTACGCCATCACCGGCAGCATGCGCTATCTGCGCTTCGAAGGGGCCGAGATGCTGATCGAGATCGCTCGGTTCTGGGCCAGCATCGCGGCCTACAACCGCGAGCTGGACCGCTACGAGATCCTCGGCGTTGTGGGACCCGATGAGTACCACGATGCCTACCCCGGCAGCCAGACGCCCGGCGTGAACAACAACACTTACACCAATCTGATGGCAGTGTGGGTTCTGCTACGGGCCCTGCAGGCGCTCGAGGAGTTGCCGCCGCACTACCGCCGCGAGGTCATGGAGGAACTCGAGCTCGGCACTGGCGAGCTCGAACTCTGGCGCGACATCAGCAAGAAGATGCGCGTCGTCTTCACCCCTGACGGCCTGCTGGCTCAGTTCGAGGGCTACGACCAGCTCAAGGAGTTCGACCTGGCGGGTTACCGCGCCCGCTACGGCAATATCCGGCGGCTCGACCGGGTACTCGAAGCAGAAGGCGACAGCACCAACCACTACCAGGTGTCTAAGCAGGCGGACGTCTTGATGCTGCTCTACCTCCTGTCCCGCGACGAATTGCAAGACCTGCTCGGCGGGCTGGGCTATCACGTGACAGGCGAGCAGCTGGCGCAGACCGTCGATTACTACCTGGCCAGAACCGTGGACGGCTCAGCACTCAGCGGGGTGGTCCACTCCTGGGTGCTAGCCAGGCAAGACCCGGCGGAGGCGTGGCGCTGCCTGCTGGCAGCGCTGACCACCGACGTCGCCGATATTCAGGGCGGAACGACCGCCGAGGGCATTCACCTAGGCGCGATAGCAGGCACGCTCGACATCGTCCTGCGGTGCTTGACCGGGATGCTGGCCCGCGGGCACACGCTCAGGTTCGATCCTGCGCTCCCGGTGGAGGTCAGGCAGGTGCGGTTCAGCGTCCACTACCGCGGCAACCGGCTCGACATCAGCCTCACCGCAGAACGCATGACGGTCACTTGCCGGCCGGGCCGCGCGGCGCCCGTCGCCGTGATGGTGCGGGACGAAGTGCGCCAAGTAGGACCGGGCGAGCGAGCGGAGTTCAGCCTCTAGCCTGGGCTGGGAGGATGGACGATCCGCACCACGCGCGGGCAGCTCAGCGAACCTCCGGCGCCCGGACAATGACCACCGGGCAGCGCGCGCGGTGTACGCAAGCCCGGCTGACCGAGCCGAGCAGCGCGTCAGCGAGTCCGCAGTGCCCCCGGCTGCCCACGACCAGCAGGTCCGCGCCCGCGGCCACCTCCAGCAGGACCTGCTCCGGGTAGCCCTCCGCCACTGTCGCGCTAACCTTCACCGGTGCGTCCGGATCCACGGTCTGACTGATCGCCCGGCTCAGCACCCTCGCGGCAGATTTGCTGTCGTCGACGTCCTCGAGCGCCTGCCAGGCCATGACTGCCTCGACCGAGTCACCGGTCAGCCCGGCCTCACGCACCGCCCACGCCAGCGCGGCTAGCGAGATCGGCGACCCATCCACGCCGACCACGATCCGCCGACCTGACGCCCGCTCGCCGCTCACCCTCTGGTCCCTTCCCCGGGCACGACGGTCACGGGGCAGGTGGCGTGGTGGAGGATGGCGAGGCTGACCGAGCCCAGCGTCATCTCGAGGAGGCCGCCCCGGCCGCGCGCACCGACCACGAGCAGCTGACCGCGGGACGCTGCCGCCAGAAGGGCCGAACGGGGGTCGCCCTGTTCCACGCGCCTGTGCAGCAGCAGCTCAGGGTGGCCCGCTTGCACCTTGTCCATCCTCG